>NZ_JAMXXO010000012.1:0-99156 GCF_024129115.1 Acinetobacter lwoffii | reverse complement strand
CCCTTCCCGAACTCAGAAGTGAAACCTCTTAGCGCTGATGGTAGTGTGGGGTTACCCATGTGAGAGTAAGTCATCGCCAGCTCATTATTCCTAAACACCCCCTTCTAACGAAGGGGGTGTTTTTTTATATGAAAAATTAAGTATTTAAAAATTATTAGTCGCGAAAGACTAGAAATTTAAAATCCAATTTGTATGTTTTTTGGTAAATCTGTGTTATAAAAAATAAAACGGCATAAAAATTGCTTATAAAACGGGATTTTCTATTAAGGGGGTAATAATGAGATTATCAGTGGGCATAAAAATTGCGAACTCGCTGTCATTAACTCCACAATTACAGCAAGCAATTCGGCTATTACAACTTTCAAGTCTGGAATTGGAGCAAGAAGTTCAATTGCAACTTGATAGTAATCCTCTATTAGAAAAAGTTGAAGAGCAAATTACCCTTGAAAGCTTATCTACAATTGAATCAAATAATGAAAATCACGATCTAACCAATGAACTTAATGCCGATCATCTGCCTGATGACTTACCTGTAGATACCGATTGGGATGATGTTTATACCCATCAACCTACAAGTCTCGGGGCAGCCGAGTTCGAAGAGCGTGAAGATAATCGTCAAGGGCATCAGAGCCTGCAAGAATATATGCTAGAACAAATTAATCTGCTGAATTTTTCACAGGTTGATAAATTAATCGCTTATTGCATAGTCGATTCTTTGGACGACAAAGGTTTTTTAGATGCTGAGTTGAGTGAAATTACTGCATCAGTACAACATTTACTCTCTTCTATGGGGTCTGAAGAAGAAATTGAAGATGATGAGGTTGCCGTTGTATTAAAGCATATCCAGCGTTTGGATCCGGTAGGTGTAGGTTCTAGAAGCTTGGCAGAATGCCTATTGGTTCAACTTGATAATTTACCTGCGTCAACCCCTTGCCGAAATGATGCGATCAAACTTCTGCAACATTATGAATTGTTGATTACCAATGAGCTTCCTAAGCTGATCAAACAGACTGGCTTAAATCCAGAACAGTTGCGCTGTGCTGTAGATTTGCTAAAAACCTTAAAACCGCATCCAGGTCTGGAATTTGAAAACAAGGAATCGGATTATCAGGTGCCAGATGTTGTGGTGATGAAAAAGAATAACTGCTGGCAAGTCAATTTAAACTCGGATGTACTGCCAAAGTTACGCGTCAATTCTTTTTATGCCAAAATGATTCGTCGTGCAGATCAAAGCGATGATAATCAGTACCTGCGTAATCAGATGCTGGAAGCGAAGAACTTTATCAAAAGTATCGATGAACGGCATAAAACATTATTGAAAGTCGCGACTTGTATTGTAGAACATCAAAAAATGTTCTTGGAAATTGGGGCGGAAGGCATGAAACCTCTGGTTTTAAGAGATATTGCCGAAGAAGTCGAATTGCATGAATCTACAGTTTCTCGTGTAACCACCAATAAATATATGCTGACCCCACGTGGATTGTTCGAGTTGAAATATTTCTTCTCGAGTCATGTCGGGACTACTTCAGGTGGTGAAGCATCTTCTACTGCTATTCGTGCCAAAATCAAAAAACTGATTTCCGAAGAAAATGCCCGTAAGCCTCTGTCTGATAATGCAATTGCCAATATGTTAAAAGATGAAGGCATTGATGTGGCACGACGTACGGTGGCGAAATATCGTGAATCGTTACATATTCCTTCATCTTCTGAGCGAAAAGTCTTGATCTAAAATTTGAAATCTGGCTATTCTAGAGATTCATTATGACAACATAATGAATCTTTTTTCTTTTGAGGATCAGTAAGATTGATTTGATTCAGGACTTAAAATACGGATATTTTATTTATAAGTTACTGTATTTAAATTATTTTATATTGAGACTCTTCTAATCCTAACGAAGGTGAGGGATAGAACTATGCAAATAACAATTCGTGGACATCATTTATCGATTACGCCAGCTATTGAAGAAAGTATAAAAACCAAGTTTTCACAGATGACGAAGCACCTAGATCAGGTGAATAGTATGCAAGTGAAACTCTCGAAAGATCATCAAATTGATAAACGCTCTAGAAAGGGCAGTAGTAATCATATCGCAGAGGCTATTATCCGATTACCGGGCATTGAATTTTTTGCTCACGCCACCGCAGATGATATGTATACCTCAATTAAAATATTGACCGAAAAATTGAAACGGCAGATTGATCGATACCGGGAAATGCATTTACAGCAGCATCCTTTAGCTCTATAAAGGACAAATGATGAAAAAGAGGTTTTAAAAGCCTCTTTTTTTTATATATATAATGTATGGATCCATGAATTATTTTTGCTATTTATAGTAAAATGGCTCGTTTTACACCCTTAGTCCTATAAGAGGTCTTGTGATGAATAATGAACAGCTCGCTGAAATTTTAGAAGCCGCTTTTCCAGAGGCGGATGTTGCTGTGAGTGGTCAGGGCGGAAAATTTGATCTCCGTATTGTGGATGATCAATTTGAAGGTAAGCGTCCAGTTGCACGCCAACAAGCTGTTTATGCTCCTCTCAATGCCCATATTGCCAGTGGTGCAGTTCACGCAGTAACGATTCGCGCGATGACAAAAGAAGAATGGCGCAAAGCAAGCTTATTTGGAGCTTAATCATTTAATGGATAAATTTTTAATTCAGGGCGGTATCAAGCTCGAAGGTGAAGTGCGCATTTCTGGTGCAAAGAATGCAGCACTTCCATTATTGGCAGCAATGATTCTTGCTGATACCCCGATTACGCTCAGAAATGTTCCTAATTTAAAAGATGTCAATACGCTGGTGAAGCTGATTGCTGGTCTTGGGATCACCATGACTTATGAAGGCGATACGGTTGTTGCTGATACGTCTACACTAGATAACCAGTTCGCACCGTATGAGCTCGTAAAAACTATGCGTGCTTCTATTTTGGTGCTGGGTCCTTTGTTGGCGCGCTATGGTAGTGCAAAAGTGTCTTTGCCGGGTGGTTGTGCAATTGGTTCACGTCCTGTTGATCAGCATTTAAAAGCGTTGGAAGCTTTGGGTGCAGAAATTGAAGTTGAAGCAGGCTATGTGCATGCCAAAGTCGATGGCCGTCTTAAAGGTGGCGAAGTCGTTTTCGATATGGTGACTGTCGGTGGTACAGAAAATATTCTGATGGCTGCAGTCTTGGCCGATGGTGTGACCACAATTCGCAATGCAGCACGTGAGCCTGAAATCACTGATCTTGCGCAAATGCTGATCAAGATGGGGGCCAAAATTGAAGGTTTGGATACCGATACGTTAATCGTGACTGGTGTTGAAAGTCTGCATGGCTGTGAATATGCAGTGGTGGCTGACCGGATTGAAACGGGTTCATATCTGGCGGCGGCTGCAATCACAGGTGGTCGTATCAAAACCACACACACAGATCCATCCCTCATGGAAGCTGTGCTGGATAAATTTGAAGAAATGGGCGCAGAAGTCACTCGTGGCGACGACTGGATTGAGTTAGATATGCTGGGTAAACGTCCGAAAGCCGTAAGCTTCCAGACCTTGCCACATCCAGAATTTCCAACTGATATGCAAGCCCAGATCATGGCTGTAAATGCCATTGCTGCAGGCTTTGCGACAATTTCAGAAACGATTTTTGAAAACCGTTTTATGCATGTTCCTGAGTTGGCCCGTATGGGGGCAAACATTCAGGTCGAAGGTAATGATGCTGTCGTAACTGGGGTAGAAAAACTTTCTGCCGCACCCGTAATGGCAACAGATTTACGTGCTTCTTTCTCTTTGGTACTGGCAGCACTTGCCGCTGAAGGTGAAACACTGATTGACCGTATTTATCACATTGACCGCGGTTATGAAAATGTAGAAGCAAAGTTACAAAGTTTAGGTGCCCAAATTAAGCGAGTAAATTAATGAGCGATATGAGAAACGATGATCCAAACTTTGACGTAATGGGCAATTTTGATCATGGTTTAACTTTGGCATTAAGTAAGGGTCGTATCTTAAAAGAAACATTGCCACTGCTTGAAACAGCAGGGATTAATTTACTGGAAGATCCGGATAAATCACGTAAACTGATTTTTCCCACTACGCATAAACAGGTTCGTATTTTAATTTTACGTGCTTCTGATGTGCCGACTTATGTAGAAAATGGTGCAGCCGATATTGGTGTAGCGGGTAAAGATGTATTGATGGAACATGGTGCGCAAAATGTCTATGAACCATTAGACCTGAAAATTGCGGTTTGTAAATTGATGACAGCTGGTAAAGTCGGGATGCAGCGTCCTAAAGGTCGTTTGAAAATTGCGACCAAGTACGTGAATTTAACCCGGCAATACTATGCCAGCTTGGGTGAGCAAGTCGATGTGATCAAGTTGTATGGTTCAATGGAACTTGCACCATTGGTCGGTCTGGGCGATTACATTGTTGATGTGGTCGATACTGGTAATACCTTACGTGCCAATGGTTTAGAGCCACTTGAAGAAATCTGTAAAGTCTCTTCACGTTTAATCGTCAATAAAGCCAGCTTCAAACGTAAGCAAGCCTTGTTAAATCCGATTCTGGCTCAGCTTGAAAAAGCAGTCGAAGAACGCGAAAAGGCAAAACAGGCTTAAAATTGATTGCTTAAGAAACCGCCCAATCCGGGCGGTTTCTTATTTCTCTATATATCAGATTCTATTTAAATCCTTTCATCAATTTTACCCAAAGCTATTTTCAATAAAACTCATAGAGCTAGAGCACTATGTCTGCCGACAAAAGCCTAGAAAACAGGTAAACTAAAGCCTTCGAATTCAAACCTGATGGGTAAATTGATGCGACGTTTATCGACCCAAGATCAAAACTTCAAGCAAGCATTTGCTGACTTGTTGGCTTTTGAGACTGTGAATGATCCTGAACTTTTAAAAACTGTAGATCAAATTATTGCTGATGTTCGTCAGCATGGTGATGCACATGTTCTTAAACTCACTCAACAGTTCGATCGACATCCGGCGCATCAATTTTCAGAGCTAGAACTGACACAAGAGCAGCTCAAAGCTGCCTTTGAAGGTTTAACGACTGAAGTTCGTGAAGCACTGGAATTAGCTGCAGCGCGTGTGCGTGAGTTTCACCAGGCCCAAAAACAAGATGGCTGGACTTATGTCGATGCTTTGGGGAATACGCTCGGTCAGAAAGTGACTCCACTGGATCGTGTCGGGATTTATGTGCCGGGTGGTCTGGCATCTTATCCATCCTCAGTACTGATGAATGCAGTGCCTGCACATGTGGCGGGTGTCCCTGAAATTATTATGGTGGTGCCTGCCCCGAATGGTGAACTCAATCCATTGGTATTGGCTGCTGCATATTTGGCTGGCGTAACACGTGTCTTTACGATTGGTGGTGCACAAGCCGTTGCAGCACTCGCATATGGTACAGAAACCGTACCACCTGTCGATAAAATTACTGGTCCAGGTAACCGGTTTGTGGCTGCAGCAAAACGTGCGGTGTTTGGTCAGGTCGGTATCGATATGATTGCAGGCCCTTCTGAGATTCTGGTCTATGCCGAAGGCGAGAATAACGCTGAATGGTTGGCGATGGACTTATTGTCACAGGCTGAACATGACACTGTGGCACAAGCCGTTTTCATTACACCTGATGAAGCACTTTTAAATGAAGTTGAAAAGTGGATTGAAAAACACTTAGAAGCATTACCGAAAGCTGAGATCGCACGTACTTCAATTGAGAACCGCGGTGCTTTGGTATTGGTAAAAGACCGTGCTGAAGGTGCTGAGCTGATTAACCAAGTGGCGCCAGAACATCTCATGCTATGTTTAGATGAAGCACAAGAGATGGCAGAAGATATTCGCCATGCAGGCGCGATTTTCATGGGTCGTTACACCCCTGAAGCGATTGGTGATTATTGTGCCGGGCCAAACCATGTCTTGCCAACTTCAGGTACAGCACGTTTTTCATCACCGCTGGGGGTTTATGATTTCCAGAAGCGATCAAGCCTGATCATGTGTTCACAAGAGGGTGTTAAAACCTTGGCGAAAACAGCAGATATTTTGGCACAGCAGGAAAATCTGGATGCGCATGCGAGATCGGCGCGTTATCGTTACCAGTAATTAAAAATATAAAACCTCTCCCTAACTCTCTCCTACTAAGGAGAGGGGAAATATTATAAAGAATGAATATTCCTCTCTCTGAATGAGCTTTAAGCATTGTTTTAAAGTGAATGTAAGAGAGGTTAGGAGAGGGAACTTTGAGAATTTAAAAATGAATATCACCACAGAACAAATGCGTTTTTGGAGTCCTGACGTACGTGAATTAGAACCGTATACGCCGGGTGAACAGCCAAAAATCCAGAATATTTTAAAACTGAATACCAATGAAAATCCGTATCCGCCATCGCCTAAAGTGGTTGCGGCAGTGCAGCAGGTATTGGCCAATTCAGCTGACGTTTTGCGCCTTTATCCAGATCCAGACGCATCTGAACTTAAACAGGCGATTGCGAAACAGCAACATGTGCCTGTAGAGACGGTTTTTGTCGGGAATGGTTCGGATGAAGTTTTAGCGCACATTTTCAAAGCATTCTTTGTTCAAGAACAGCCATTGCTTTATCCAGACATCACCTATAGTTTCTATCCGGTATATAGTCAGTTCTTTGGGGTAAAAACCAAAATTTTACCACTCAATGATGACTTTGAAATTGTGGTAGATGATTATAAACAAGCCAATGGCGGCATTATCATCACTAATCCGAATGCGCCAACCAGTATTGATCTGGGCTTGGCGGCGATTGAGGAAATTCTGCAAGCCAATCCGGATTCAGTGGTGGTGATTGATGAAGCCTATGTGGATTTTGGTGCCGAATCAGCAGTCAAGCTGGTTGAAAAATATGAAAATTTAGTCGTATGTCAAACTACTTCGAAGTCACGTTCTCTTGCAGGGTTACGTGTTGGTTTCGCGATTGCCCAGCCACATTTGATTGTAGCACTTGAAGCAGTCAAAAACAGCTTTAACTCTTATCCGATGGACCGTTTTGCGATTGCTGCAGCGGTCGCTTCATTTGAAGATCAGGCCTACTTTGAAGCACAAAATGCAAAAGTGATTGCTAGCCGTGAAAAGTTGGTGTCTCAATTAAATGAGCTTGGTTTTAAAGTTTTACCATCGAGTGCCAACTTTATTTTTGCCTCATTGCCATCTACGGATGCAGGCGAGCTTGCAAGGGAGTTGCGTGAACGTGGCATTATCGTGCGTTATTTTAACAAGCCACGTATTAACCAGTTCTTGCGAATTACTATTGGTACAGATGAGCAAAATCAGCGTTTAGTCGATACCTTGAAAAACGATATTTTAGCTTAATCTCCCCAAACTCCTCTTTATAAAAGAAGGGTCTTCTTAGTTTTACTGAATTAGAGGATTCCCTCCTTTGGTAAATGAGGATTAGGCTGGATTCAAAATAAAAAAGCGAATCAAATGATTCGCTTTTTTATTTATTCAGGCTGATACCATGTATTTAATAGATCCAGCATCGCTGAAACTTTATCAAAACATTCCTGATATTCTGCATCACAATCTGAAGAAATAGTAATTCCACCGCCCGCCCATAAAGAAACATCTTCTTGATATTTTTGGAGGGAACGAATCAGAATGTTCCAGGAACCGGTACCATCAAAATTAAAATAACCCATTGAGCCACAATAAGCTCCACGTGCTGCACCTTCCAATTCAGCAATAATCTGCATGGCACGAATTTTAGGTGCCCCCGTAATTGAGCCACCTGGTAGGGCTGACATTAGCACCTCGAAAGGATTCACATCCGCTTTTAAGGTCGCTTCTACTTCGCTCACCATATGATGCACTTGATTAAAACTTTCGATATTAAATAATTTGGGTGTTTTAACTGAACCTGTTTCCGCATAAATACTTAAATCATTACGTAATAAATCCACAATCATGACATTTTCTGCCTGATCTTTTTCCGATGTTTTTAAGTTGTGTTTAGATTGTTCATCTAGCACAGGATCGCTATAGCGTGGCATGGTGCCTTTAATTGGTTTGGTGATAATTTTCCGATTTTTTTCGAAGTCAATAAATAACTCGGGTGAGCAACTGAGTAATTCAAAATCACCAATACGCAAATAACCCGCATAGGGGGCTTCGGTTAATGCCCAGAATGCTTGGGCAGTGGCTAAGAGGGAGCCTTGGGCACGACCTTTAAATTCTTGGGTTAGATTAATCTGATAGCAGTCACCTGCAACAATATAGTCCTGAATTTTCTGAAAAGCCTGAGTATAGACAGATTTGGTCCAGCGTGAGGTACAAGGATTTTTTAAATGAAATGTCGGGTGAATTTTATCTTGATTAAGTAGGTTCTGAATATGATTGAAAATCTGTTCTGCCTGTGGATCATCACTATAGAACATCCAGCCTTCAGAGCCTGGTTTAATATAGGAAGAAAATTGACCAATAAATAAACCAGGTTGAGGATGGTCTGGATACTGAATATATTGTTGAGCCGCATAATCGTAGCCGATAAAACCGACATAACCTCCACGAAAGCCATTCTCTTGAGGAGTTTTTAATGCATCGATTGCTAAATTAAACTCAGAGGGTCTGGGCTGATAGTGTTCAATCCCTGTTCTTTTAAAGCACTGAATTTGTGATGTCTGCGCAATAAAATATTCCTGAGCACAGCAGGCAATGAAAGGCTGACCATTATTATTTAAATACACCAGATGATCCAATGTCTTTAATGCGGACAATACATCTGCAACCAGAGAGGATTCAAACTTTAAGGGACGATGATAGAGAGCTTTGGTCATTCAGGTATAGGGAGTTCGATATGACTCACTATTTTATATCAAGAAGACAGGAAAATATTTTTAAATCATGAAATACCGTTTATCGGTAAGCGACAGATTGCGACCAACGACAGTTGATCGAAAACTGACTCGACGCTAATTTAAGTGGGCTAGCAAAATTACTCAAGGAACGATGTTTAAGCTGTCAGAAAATAAAAAATACAGCCTAAATACTGAGTAATTCACAACCAAAAAAAATAGTACTCTTGGGAGAGTAAACAATGAAAAAATTCACAAAATTAGTTCTAGCGACTTCAGTTGCATTTAGTGCCAATGCGATGGCGATGCAGGCAATGGATGACGCATCTCTAAGCGAAACAACGGGTCAAGACGGTATTAGTATTGGTATCGGTATTTCAAAAATTGAAATTGAAAAACTATTTATTCATGACAATGATGGTCTAGCTTCTGGTTCTACAATCCAGTCAACCGGTTTGGTAAGAGATACAAATGGAGCTATTGTATATACACCCGGCACATTGCCAACGAATCAAGGTGCAAATGTAGTAGATATCCCTACACGAACAGCTTCATATGATCCTGTTGCAAAAGGTGTTAGTTTGGGTGGTACTGGTGAAGCTGCTGCGATTGTCATTTATGGTAATGGTCTAGCGGGTGATAAAAATGAAAACCATGGTGTGGTTGTTGGTGCAAACTATGATGATGGCGGAAGATATCTTTTAGCTTCACGTAACCTTATGGATTTAAAAATTGATTCAGATGGAAATTCTGGTGATCCGTTCATTAACATTGCAGCTGAAGTTTCAGGTTTAGACATTAATATTGGTAAAATTGGTGTACAAGCAAGCGCTGATGAGCCGGGTGCAGGTGCAACGTCTATTCGTCGTGGTGGTACAGGCGCGGTGAATGATATTTTGTCTGGCCTCTCTCTTAAAACAGGTCCAATGACTGCAAATATTCAATTAGGTGCTGCTCCACAGGGCGCAATGATTAAATTGAATGCAACCATGATTGGTGGTTTGACAATCAATAACTTAGGTATTCTTGATAATTCAACGGATGGTGCAACAGTTAGTACAGGTGTAACGACAACTGGTCCTGGTGAAATCTATATTGAAAGTATTAAGTTAACAGATGCTAACTCTAATGATTTAACATTGAATCAACAGATCAGTGTATTTGGTGAGTCAACTGCAAATGCTGGTTTCATTCGTATTGTCAGCACAAGTGGTGCACATGATAATTATGTGAAAGGTATTCACTTAGGCTCTCGTAATGCTGCTTCAATTGGTGATATGGAAGTTCAAGGGCTACAAACTTATTATAGCCCAGCACAAGGTACATACCATCCAGGTGCAGTTATTACCATCTCTGGTCACTAATCTTTATTTAAAAAGAAGCGCGTGTTTATACGCGCTTTTTTTTATGACTGGATCATTCATCCAAAAAATAAAAAAAATACTGTATTTTTTTGAAAAAGCAGGTATCTTTCTAGTTACAAGGAAGTAGAGTGAATGCTCTATAAAAAGAAAAATAGGCGCATCATGCCCATTATAAGAAAAGTTAATAATTATGTTAGAGATCGCGTTGGGCTCGGCATTGATGTATTACGCTGCCAAAGAAGCTCTGGATATCAAAAAACAGCCGAATGGCGCTGTTCACTATACTGAAGTTCTTGATTCAAGAAACGACTCTTTTGTGCGGATGCACCGCGAAGCTGTTGAAGTCAAACCGGCACTTCTGGATCAGTTCCAGGGCATTGTGCGTCAGGCTTATGATTATAGTTGTGGTTCGGCAGCACTGACGACTTTACTCAATGGTTATGTCGGTACGCAGCTGAATGAGCAGCAAGTCATGAGTGGGCTGATGAAATTCGGTGAAACGGATAAAATTGTTGAACGCCGTAGTTTTTCTCTGCTGGATATGAAGCGCTTTGTGTCCGCTTTAGGGCTGGAAAGTGGAGGCTATCGAGGAGAATTCAAAGATTTGGTCAATCAAGATCAGCCCGCCATTGTTCCGATTTCCTACGCAGGGTTTAAGCATTTTGTCGTTTATAAAGGTTATAAAAATGGCCGGGTTTATGTCGCAGATCCGGCACTTGGCAATATCAGCTTTGAGGAACGGCGTTTTCAGGATGTTTGGGAAAATAACACCTTATTTCTGATTAATGTACCTGAACAATATCGCAAAAATTTTCTAGCATTAAAAGAATCAGATATGCGCCATGTAGAAGATGCTACGATCAATCGCTATGCCTTGGTTGACATGCAGTATCCACAATTTTATATGGACAAAATTGCTGATAAAGCTTCTACGATCCGTATGGACCGTAATCGTAATACAGAGTCAGAACAATTTGGGGAATATCAACATAACTTCCTGAGACTGTATTACAAGAATAAATAAAACGAAAAACAGTAATAAAAATTAAAATGGTGAAATGGATATGAACAGTAAATGGATGAACAAGACGTTCTTGGCACTGAGCATTCAAATGGTAATGGGCGTTGCATTTGCTGCAGAAGAACCAGCACTAGGTGAATACGAAACAGTTGATGAAGAAGTTGTCGTTGAAACTGCTGCATCTGTACCCCATCAAACTGGGCAAGTCGAAACGCAGGCTGCAGAAGAGTCAGAACTCGGTGAATATGAAGCAGTTGAAGAGGCTGTCGTGGAAACAGCAGCACCTGTAGCGACTCAGGCTGGCCAAGTAGTAGATGCATCTCAAGCTTTACAGCAACAAGAAGGAGATGCTACTCAGGCAGCTAACCTAGAAGAAGTATTTACGTCAAATGAACGCCAATACTCTCTAATAAAACAAGGCGAAATTTCATCATATTACGATATTGATTATACCTATTATCGAGACACCCAACTTGATATAGAAATGGCACAGGGCCAATTGTATCAACTACGTGTTCAAGAAAATGCAACACATAGTATGACTAATACTTTCACTTTCCAATATGGCGTGAAAGATAACCTGACCTTGACTGCATCCCTACCTTTAGTGGCTAAAACTGACTTGTTAAAAGATACGTCTACTGCAGGCTTGGGTGATATTAGTCTGGGTGCTCGCTGGGAACCCTTCCCACTAAAAGCAGGTCGTCTGCCTCTGATTTTATTTGGTAATTTATCAACTAAAACCGGTGACAGCCCTTATGAAATTAATGCCGCGACAGATCTGGCAGCAGGAAAAGGCTATTACTCTGCTGGAGTAGGTGCCAGTACGCGTAAATACATTGACCCAGTTGTATTGTTTGCATCGGTTTCTGCGAACTATGGTTTTAAAGAATCGGGCCTGAATCAGCGTCGAGGTAGCCGGATTATTGAGGAGTTTGAACCTGGTGTTAGTGGAGGCTTTGCCTTTGGTTTCGCATATTCATTTAACTATGATGTTTCGATGACCATGTCCTATCAGCAAAGCTTTAATACTGGTGCGGAATTTAACTATAACACTGGTGAAAGTTATTCTGCTGCAGATCAGACCAGTTCTACCTTTGCAATTTCCTTAGGTGTGCGAGTCTCTCCAGAAACCATTGTTAATGGTACCGTTGGCCTAGGGCTGACCGAAGATGCACCGGATGTTTCGTTGGGATTATCATTCCCACTTGATATTTTAGGTTTTGGTAAAAAAATCAGTTAATAGGGGTGTCGTATGAAAAACATTCGACTTAGCCCGTTATTAACAGGAATTATTCTTGCGGGCTGTTCAAGTTATACCTTTGCACAATTGGGAACCAACCTTTCAGTTGATTTACGTGCACTATCCATGGGGAATGCCGTCACTGCAGATCCTCCAGGGGTCAATGCCATCCACTTTAACCCGGCTGCACTGACTAAAATTGATGGTCTGCAAACCGAACAGCAAATCATTGTGGCTAATTTTGATATCCAGCGTGAGTTTTCAGTACCCGCCGGATATAACGTATTTGGCTATTCTGATGATCCTATTGTCTGTAATGATGGTCCTGAAGTTTCATCTGATTTGTGTACCGATTTTAAAGGTCCGGTCAAAGGTGATGTGGAATATGTCAGCCTTTATGTCCCTTTTCTGAAAAAAATGGTGGATTTAGGCGAAGGTCTTCCTTTGACTGCACCCACGATGGGGATCGCATACAATCCCCCTGGATCGAAAGCCACTTATGCGACTGCTGTTTATGCTCCTCTCATGGCAGGTTTCGGTCATGAAGATGGTAACCCGGCAAACTTTATGGGACAGCAGGTTGCTTTAGAGCGGATTACCTATCTGTCACCATCCATCGGTTATGAGGTCAATGACCAACTGTCGATTGGTGCTTCTATCGGGATGTCTTATCAAGCCATCGGGATGAAAACGGACTTGCGTTTCCCGAATGAGTTGATTGGGATGTTGCGTATGATCGACGAAGTCGTGTGTACGCCGTTTAAAGAAAATTCCGACATTATTACAGATATTCTTTTGCTCGGGATCTGTAATGCGGATGAGGGGATGAACCCATTTGGCAAGTTTGGTCAAATGCAACTGGAGCTTGAGCAGAACTTAAGCCCAAGTTATAACCTGGGAATATTGTGGGAACCGCGCGAAGACTTTAGTTTTGGTATGGTGTACCAAAGTGCTGCAAAAATGCGCTTAAAAGGTAAATATCATATTGATAATGCCAAAGCTCCTCAGGAAATGATTAAAGGTTTAATGACCTCACCGACCGGCCAGATTCTGGCTGCAATTCTTGGATTTCCTAATTACATACCATCGAGTGAATCTGGTCTGGTGTCGCAGGATTTTGAATATCCGGCGCATTTTCAGGCAGGTATTAAATATAAAGTGATGCCAGATTTGCAAGTGAATTTTGATATTGGCTGGACAGATTACAAGGTCTGGGACGAATTTAAATTCGAATTTGATCGTACCATTTCAGCCCTAAAAATTGCCAAAATTTTGTCTGCCAATGTTACTGACTCAACCTTGGCTTTACCGATGGGATTTGAATCGCCGTGGAACTTTGGTATCGGGATGGAGTATTCCGCTACAGACCGTTTGAAGCTTCGGGCAGGTTATGAACCACGGACCAGTGCTATTCCAAAAAATAAGCGTAATACCATGGTACCGATCAATGGTGCACAGTTATTTGGTTTAGGTGTGGGTTACCGTTTTGATGCAGACACTGATCTGGATCTATCAATTGGTTTCTTGCGTAGCAAAGATCAGATTCCAGCAAATACCAGTAGTTTAGCCAACCAGACAGGGGTAAATAACCTGTTATTAAACCCATATGCAGGTTTAAACGTAAAAACAGATACCAAAATTACCATTTTAGGTTTGAACTATCGCACGCGTTGGTAAGGGAAAAATGATCAAGACAAGGAACGTTGGATTGACAGCGGTACTGGCATTAAATCTGGTATCTGTGTCTTTTTATACAAGCGCTAAAGAATTTATTACGATTATTGGTCCAGATGGCCGACCATTAGTCGTACCCCGTAATAATGCAGAGAAAAAAACTGAAGACAAATCTCGATTGTTGAAAAAAGTAGAAGCTGCAATAGTTCAGCCTGTAACTGTAAGACAAAACATAGAAAAATTGCCCGTCGTAGAAAATAGGCAAGTTAAACTTAAGCATGACCATAATATGGTTGTACAACCAGTACAACCAGTACAACCAGTACAACTGCATACTGTGCAAGAAAAGATTCAGTCTAAACCACAATTAAAACCTGAATCTCAAGCTATTCAAAATCCTGATATTGGAGCTGGATCTTCTGTTGCTACTATACAAAAACCGGGATTTAGCCAAGTTGAAGGCATTGAATATGTGGATAGTGAGTATCTGGAAAATAAAGAATTTAATTTGGAAGGCAAAAAACGTTTCTATAGCATGCCCGAAGGAGTAGTAGATAAAAATATTGGAACTACCCGGATCCAGACAATTGAACGTGAAAAAGGGGTGGGACAATCCGTATTAAAATCCTTGTTTCAAACGCCAGAAGTAGATTCTGGTCCTGTAGTACTGGCTCAAAGTTATTATCGTATTTCACAGTCGGAGACCATCGATAGCTTGGGCAAGCAGTGTTTTAATGATAAGAAAATTAAAAAAGCGAAAGAAATCAGCCTTAAAAAAGCAGTTAACCTGTGGCCTCGCGCACCTCTTAAAGCAGACGAATTTGATTTTGAAGTGGTAAAGCTTCAATCCGATATCCAGAATATTCAGATCAACTCTTATGCTTCTAGCCAGAAAAATCCAACGTATTATTGGCCTTTTGTTGTGTTTTTAGACAGTCGCGGCTGTGTGCTTGAAGGAGCGGGCGGTTTTAAAAATCAGGAAGGCCAGGCGAATATTATTCAACATGAGCGTATCGAAGGGGTTCTCCAGATTCCTGCTCAAAGTGAATATATATTATTGACGCCTTTGGCCTCAGCAATAGATGTTGAAGACAAGATGCTGACAAATCATGGACAACTAAAATTAGTCGCCATTCGATAAGGACTATTCGAGTACAAAAAGATGAAAAATAAAATATTATTTCCATTTGCTTTAACTACACTTTTAACGGCACTGAGTGGGTGTGGTGGGGAAAGTGCCAATGTCATTCCAGAAAAAAATGATGAAGCCACGACCAATGGTACTTGTACCCCAGGTACAACTAACTGTGTGGAATGGGGGCTGGAATATCCGCTCGATGGTTTGAACTTTAACTGTAGTAGCGATACAGAAAATACCTTTATTACGTTATTTGATAGTAAAAACGGGGTTGCTTCTGGAACCTGTCAAAAGACGGATAATATTGAGTTTTATATTCAAAGTTTTGCTTCGCGCAAGATTAATTTAGGTCAAATTAAACTCAGCGATTATGCTAATTTTAGTGCCCAGACCCAGCTGCCGCGTTTAAGTGTCATCGATATTGCAACTGGGATTGCTCGACGTCCGGTAGGGGATTTGGTGCCTAATGATCCTACCGTTCAGGTGGCCATGCGTCTGGTTAAAATTCTGCAAGCTTTGGCGCTCCAGCAGGGGCGTATTGTTAACCCATCAGATGTGCAGCCTTTGTATATTACTGAAGAGATGCGTAAAGACCTGGCGAAAACCAGTGGAAATATCAGCCTGACAGATGCTGATTTTGCGAAGAAAATTAAAGATTTTGTTGATATCAGCACAATTTCGGATGAGGTGGCTTTTGCCACAGTTAAAAAGCTGGTAACGATTGCTAACGCAGCCGTATATCAGCCAGAATTTTCATTATTCTCAACTTCAGGCGTAATTGGTAGTAACTTGACGGGTTCAGATGGACTGGTGGGCTGTAATCAAAGCCCTTGTGATACTAATAATAAGAATACTAAATATTTATTTGGCCATTTCATGCTGATTACCGATCGCCAGGGCTATACCTTTGGCAGTGGCTTGCAATGGCGTGATAATGAGTTAACTCTGGCTAAAGAAAATTTATCTTCCTTAGGGGGGATTAATGCTCAACTCATCCGTAAGGTGAAACCGGTACAAATGACCGCTGATCCGCAAAGTTCATGGATTCATCCAACCAGTAAAACCATTAACACGCCTTACCGCTTGAATATTGCAAATAATGCGACTCCGCTTGAGTTGTATCAAGGCAGATTATTGAATGATTATGTGATCGCGGGTAAAGAAGCTTTCTATAAGATGGTGACTGACAAAAAATCGCTGGATACTTCCGATCAAGCCAACTTGGGGTTGTGGCGTTTGCAGGCCGATGGTGAAAACTATACGGGAAGCGTTGATCTATATAAGATTTTCCCAATTAGTTATCTGGATCGTCAGGTCTTTAAAACAGCGCAGAACGTCGCAGATGGGGAGAAATATATCTTCCCAATGTATGCCAATCTGGAATTTAAATTTACAGATACCACTGTTAATCCAATTACTTTGGGAATCGTAATTGACAGTAATGGTGATGTACGCACCAATATGCAATCTTCCAGCAATTTAGCAACTGATCCGGTGAATGGCTGTCAAGGTGATGTGTTGGCAGATACGCTCTTAGATCATCAAGGCATACAACAATATCGCCTCGGGACTTTGGGACGTGCATTTGTCGCTGATAAAGCGGTTTCCATGCGCCTGATTTTGGCCAATGAAAAGTTTGGTAATATTAATGGCGCATTGATAGGGGTAGACTCGCGCATCCAGTCTTCACCGGATTCTAGGGATTCGATTGTGATCGGTGGTGCACTGCTCAATTTGTCTAATGTGTTAGATACTAATGTCGGCCAGAATGGGCGTGTAACTTTCCTGAATTCGGCAGGTGATGGAGTACAATGGGCCAATACCTATGCCAGTTTTCAAAAAGTTTATAATAATAACAATGAGGGTGAAACGCCGGCAGATATTAGCCTAGCAAAATTAAACGGTGGTTCGGTTGAGTTTAAGCTCGCGGATTGCTATCAAGTCAAAGCTAAATAATATTCTTTAAAAATAAAAAAATCCCATCTTAGTATGGGATTTTTTTATGCATATTAGATTTAACCGGTATGGTCTAGACGCGTGCCTAATGTTTCCAGATGCATTGGAAAAATATTATTTTTACGGTCTTCAAAATAATGTCTGAGGGTATGTTCTACACTCGGGAAGGCAAGTTCAGTCCAGGGAATATCTGCTTCATCAAATAAACGTGTTTCGATGGTCTCTTCACCCGCACCAAATTTTCCATCAATCAGATTGGCTTTAAATAGGACATAAATCTGACCAATACGTGGAATGTTATACATACAGTACAACTGTTCAATGTCTACTTCAGCTTCGGCTTCTTCGCGGGTTTCCCGGGCAGCCCCTTGCTCCATGGTTTCAAACAGTTCCATATAGCCGGCAGGTAAAGTCCATAAGCCGTAGCGTGGTTCAATGGCACGACGGCACAACAGTACTTTGTTTTCGAATAAGACTAAAGCGCCACAAATCACTTTCGGATTAATGTAATGAATAGAGCCGCATGAATCACATACGCTGCGAATTTGCTGATCGCCCAAAGGAATTTTAGCAGTGGTTTTATGTCCACAATTCACACAGAAGTTCATATTCATCATCAATGATAAAAGTAAGCTCAGGATAACTGAAAAAGCAAAATTTGGCATCATTTCTCTCCCGCCCCGACTAAAATCAGCTATGATGAAATTATGATCATCGTCAGGGCTGAGAGAATGGATGCATGTGAATTGACACAAAGGTTGCAGCAACGCTTACGTTTTTCCAAGCGTATCCGATCTGCGCATGCTGCCGTGTTGATTGCAATTACAGATGAAGCTGACCCGAAAGTATTGCTGACGCGCCGTTCAGCTTATTTGAATAATCATGCCGGAGAAGTCTCATTTCCGGGTGGCAAGCGCGATCCGCAAGATACCAGTAATATTGTGGTGGCTTTAAGGGAAGCCTATGAGGAAACGGCACTCAATCCTTTTGATGTACATTTAATGGGTGACTTACCCATGCAAAAAGCCCGCAATGGCATGCTGGTCAAACCGATTGTGGGACTGATTCCTCCGCAAGTACAGCTGATTCCACAGCCAACAGAAATTGACCGGATTTTCTTTGCCTCATTGCAGCATTTGCTTGAAGTGACGCCCACGCCTTATGAAGTTCGCTTTGCCCAGCAATCTTTATATTTTCCGAGTATGCGGGTAGAAAATGAAGTGGTCTGGGGCTTGACCGCACGTATGCTGATTTCTTTATTTCAATATGGGCTGGATTATAAAAAAGACTGGCCATTCTTGCTTAATTCTCCAACGTTTAAACGCTCCAAATTTTTTTAACCATTGAATAGGATTTTATCAATGTTGTACAAATTTCAGGGACACTTACCTACCGCTATACATCAGCCCTGGGATGGCTGGGTGGCACCGACGGCCACAGTGATTGGACAAGTTGAGCTTGGACGCCAAGTCAGTGTCTGGTTCGGTGCTATAGTGCGCGCAGATAACAGTAAAATTAAATTGGGTGACTTTAGCAATGTGCAGGAAAATGCAGTGCTGCATACGGATGCCGGCATTGAGATGCAGATCGGTAATTATGTAACGATTGGGCATCAGGCCATGCTACATGGTTGTACCATTGGCGATAACAGCCTGATCGGGATTCAAGCAGTCATTCTAAACAATGCCGTGATTGGCAAGAATTGTATTATTGGTGCCAATGCCTTGATTCCGGAAGGCAAGATCATTCCAGATAATTCAGTGGTGATGGGCTCACCCGGTAAAGTGGTAAAAACGCTGGATGAGGACAGCATTCAGAAACTGAAAATGAGTGCCATGCATTATGCCGAGCATTTTCAGAAATTTCAGGACTTGGAAGAAGTGCAACTCTAAGGCACTCTTTTAATAAGTGAATCATAAGCCTAGATTTTCTAGGCATTTTTGTATCTGTTTCGGGAAAATCTCGCGTAGCGGATATGAGTGGAGTATCATATCCGCGTTTTTTATATTCTCTGAATTAAGGTTGTGCATGAAAGTGCTGGCATTGGAGACTGCCAATGAGCAGTGTTCCGTTTCTGTAATCGATGATACTCAAGAACTATTTTTTCAGCTTGATGCGCGCGCCAAGGCACAAACGCAAACGATTCTCCCGATGATTGAACAAGGTCTGCAAGATCTTGGGCTGGCCATTGCTGATTTGACCGCGATTGCCTTTAGTCGTGGTCCGGGTTCTTTTAGCGGTGTCCGCATTAATGCTGCCGTGACTCAGGCCTTGGCTTGGTCCAATGATGTGCCGGTGATTCCGGTGTCAACTTTGCAGGCTTTGGCACAAGCAGCCTACCGTTTGCATGGTCTGACTGAAGTGTCTGCGGTATTGGATGCGCGCATGAGCGAAGTCTATATCGCGAGCTATCAACTGGATGCCCAAGGAATTATGCAACCGGTCGATGATGAGCAACTGTTAAGTTATGCAGAAGGTAGCCAAGCTGTGCGCTTTACCCCGGTTGGCTCAGGTGCTGAACTGGTACAAAGCGAAACTTCAATTTATAAAGATGTGCATGCGACCGCACAGGATATTGCCAGCATTGCACGTGCAGCGGCACAAGTAGAAAACTGGGTCAGTGCAGAATTGGCATTACCCGTATATTTACGCGATAACGCGTGGAAAAAAATTCCAGAACAAGGCAAAGCATAATTAATTAGGATAAAGCATGGATCTTTTACTGCTACTCAAAGCGGCCATCATGGGTATTATCGAAGGCATTACCGAGTTTTTGCCTATTTCCAGTACCGGCCATTTGATTTTGGCATCAGAATTAATGAATTTCTGGACCAAGGAAAAGAGCGATGTATTCGTCATCGCGATCCAGATGGGGGCAATTGCTGCCGTTATTTATGAATATTGGGCGCGTCTTTGGGGGGCAGCGACCGGGATTGTCAGCGGTGAACCGCAAGGTCGCCGTTTAGGCATTGGCCTGATTCTGGCTTCTATTCCGATTATATTGATTGGTCTGACGCTGGGACAAACCGTCAAACAATTACTGTTTAATGATATTGCGATTGCGATTGGTTTAATTGTCGGTGGTCTGATCATTATCTGGATTGAAAAGAATCCACCACAAGTCCGTGTGCATGAAGTTGAAGAACTCAGCATTAGAGATGCGATCTGGATTGGCCTGATTCAGGTTTTATCCTTGATTCCGGGTACTTCCCGTTCAGGCGCAACCATTATCGGTGCGATGTTTTTGGGTGTGTCCCGTAAGGCAGCAACTGAATTCTCATTTTTTCTGGGTATTCCGGTGATCATTGGCGCTGGCTTGCTGGATCTTTATCAAAGCTATGATGTGTTAAATACGACTGAAGACTGGACCGTGATCGGAGTTGGGCTTCTGGTTTCCTTTATCTCGGCATTGATATTAATCCGTGCGCTGGTCGCTTATGTGGCCAAACGCGACTTTATGATCTTTGCCTGGTATCGTATTGCTTCGGGTCTGCTGATTTTATTATTTGCCTATACAGGTTGGAAACTATGGTAAGCGCGATTCGCTTATATGCCGAATCTGACTATCAAGATAAAGCACAGCACTTTGAGGCTGTGCTTTCTTCTCGTGGGGTGCAGGTTGAAATTGAAACTGTTGAAAAACTCAATGCACGTTTTTTCCGTTTAAATCCTGAACTGGCCCTTTGTGTTGATGCTGACGGACTCTGGTTATGTGCCAACGGCATGAAGATGCAACCGGACTGGCAAGCGGAAACCGGGCGTTTAAAACGCGCATCGTTGAAATCGGAAATGATTGCACGCGCCTGTAATTTAAGTGAAAAACCAAGCTTAGTCGATGCGACTGCGGGTCTAGGGCATGACAGTCTGTTGATGGCACATTTAGGTGCGCAAGTCACCCTGGTTGAACGGCATCCGATTCTGTTCACCTTGCTTGAAGATAGCCATACACGTGCCCAGTCGGATGCATTCCTGAGTCAGGTCGTGTCGCGGATTAATTTGGTCTTTTCTGATTCAGCCGATTATTTAAAACAGCAGGCCGAGCAGCAGCAGATTGTTGATGTGGTTTATCTTGATCCAATGTTCCCACAGCGGGATCAAAATCAGCAGGCAGTCAAAAAGCAGGCACAGGTCAAAAAACAGATGCAGCTGTTGCATATGTTATTGCCTGAAGATGGTGAAATGGATCTGGGCGATAACCTTTTAGAACTGGCACAGAAAATTGGCAAGCGTGTCGTGGTCAAACGTCCGCGTCTGGCGGTATTTCTGGCTGGAAAAGAGCCAAATCATCAATGGCAAGGCGATGCTTGTCGCTTTGATGCGTATTTTCAGCATGAACTTGTAGCTGAATAGGATAATGGCTTCTTTATTAAGCAAAGATTTGTTATATATTTAAAATTAGCATTGATTAAATACTTATCAAGCATAAACTTATTCAGCACATTAGCGAGCCACTCATCTCCTTGAAATCCTATGATCGACTTTAAACCCTCCATTAATTTTTGGCACGATTTTAAGAGCAACCAAATTGCCGGGATGTGGTTATTTCTGGGGTCGAGGCGTTCTTTACAACTGGTCCGTCCATCTATCATGCAATTGGTGTTCTGGGGGATCTTGGGTGGCTGCGCCAACAGTTTGTTTAGCTGGCTCAGTTCAGGCCGTATGGGAGATTTTAACTCTCAAGGTTTGATTAGTTATGCGCTTTGGCCTTTCATTGCCCTGATTGTCGGTATTTTTCTTTCGCAACGGGTCAATAATCCACGCTTGATGCTGGTGCCAGCCTTGTTGTGGCTGGTATTAGATACCCATATCATGCTGTTCCAGTGTCTGATCCAGTATCTGGGTGATCTGGATTATCTGCCTTATATCCTCTACGACTATATTCCAACGCTCTTTGTCATACTGTTTGTCTGGCAAAGTCTGGCAGTCGTCTGGGTCATCTCGCGTGAATTAAAATGGCCGTGGTGGGAACGTGCGCTGATTATGCTGGCGACCCTGTTTACCTTGGTGGTCTGGCAGATTTCAGTTAAAGATCAGCCCATCTGGAAAGTTGAAGAAATTCCACCGAGTTTTGCCGAAGATGCTTTCTATGCCCAGCCAACTCTGCTGAACAAAGCGCTGGAAAATATCGAATACGGTGAATTCGCACAGTCGCACTGGTATTTCATGGGGGTGGCCGGAGCGAGCTATCAGGATGTATTCCATTCTGAAGTCGAGCGGATTAAAGAACAGTTTGATACCCGTTTTGGTACTTTTGGCCGATCGATTGCCTTGGTCAATCACCCAGCGACACGTACCACCATGCCGATTGCTTCCAAAACCAGTATGGAGCTGGCATTGCGCCGTATGGGGCAGCAGATGAACCGTGAAAGTGACGTATTATTTTTATATATGACCTCTCACGGTTTGCCGAATGTATTTGAAATGGAAAATGCCCCACTGGATCTGGCGCAGGTTGATCCAAAATGGTTGCGTGAAACACTAGATGCATCAGGCATACGTTGGCGCGTGATCGTAATCTCGGCCTGTTTTTCAGGCAGTTTTGCTTCTGCTTTACAGAATGACAATACCTTGGTGATTACGGCTTCGGCAGCTGATCGGCAGTCTTTTGGCTGTTCGAATGAAGCGGATTATACCTATTTTGGTCGTGCGTTCTTTGATGAAGCCATGCGTGAAAATAGCAGCTTGCAAAGCGCTTTCGCACAGGCCAAAGATACCGTAGCAAAATGGGAATCAGCTCAAGGTTTTGAGCCATCAGAACCGCAATGGGTGATTGGTAAGAATATGGAATTGATGTTGCCGCAACTGGAGCAACGTTTATTTCCACAGACCACTACGGCGACATCATCTCCCTAGATCAATGTCATCCACAGACCGGTTGTAATAATAAGGAATAGCCATGGAACTTATACAGAACAATAGAAGCTTTGAAGGTGAACAGCGGATTTATCGTTTTGATTCGCGCTATCTTAAAACCCCGACCAAGTTTGGCATTTTTCTGCCGCCTCAAGCTTTAGAAGGTCACAGCTGTCCTGCATTATTCTATCTGGCTGGTTTGACCTGTACCGAAGAAACCTTTGCCATCAAGGCGCATGCACAACGTTTGGCGGCACAGCTTGGCTTGATTTTGATTACACCTGATACCTCACCACGTGGTGAAGGCGTGGCAGAAGGCGACAACTGGGATATCGGTCAGGGTGCAGGTTTTTATATCAATGCTACCCAGGCGCCTTGGGTTGAACATTATCAGATGGAAAGCTTTATTGTCGATGAACTCTATGCACTGGTTACTGAGGAGTTCGTAATCCATCCCGGCAAGATCGGCATCTTCGGCCACTCTATGGGTGGTCATGGCGCATTGACTCTGGCATTTAAATATCCAGAAAAATTTAAATCTGTTTCAGCCTTTGCACCAATTTGTGCGCCGAGTCAGTGCCCATGGGGAGACAAAGCATTCTCGAATTATTTGGGTACTGAAAAAGAGGAATGGCTGAAACATGATGCGACCGCTTTGGTTCAGGAAAAGGGCGCATTGTTTGGCGATATTCTGATTGATCAGGGTTTTTCAGACCAGTTCTATAACCAGCTTAATCCAGCCCTGTTCCAGCAGGCTTGTGATGGCGTGAACCAGCCGCTAACTTTGCGTGAACATCAGGGCTATGATCATGGTTATTACTTTATTCAAAGTTTCGTAGATGATCATTTGCAATTCCATGCCGTGCAGTTAAATCCTTAAAGTAGGACTGCAGATATGTAGCAAAGCCAAAAAGATTAAAAAACCTCCAAAATGTTTTTACATTCTGGGGGTTTTTCTTTTAATATCAGATGTATAAAAGTATAAAAAATTGGGGTCGTCATGCAGCAGACAGCAGACGGTATTCGTGTCAGTGAGTCATTATTTCCAGCTGCTTCAAGTTTTTCGACTGAAGCCACGCCTTCGGTCAGACCGAAATATCAGCGATATGGATTCAGATTTCATGGCAGTGCATCCGAATATTTTGGTATCTGGATGGTGAATCTGATGCTGACCATAGTGACATTGACCTTGTACAGCCCTTGGGCCAAGGCACGCCGTATGCGTTATTTCTACGGCAATACCCAATTTTTAAACCATCGCTTCGACTTTGTGGCCATGCCCAGCCGGATCTTGCTGGGTCGTCTGTTTGCACTGGAACTATATCTGGTTACCGTCGTACTGACCAACTATTCAATCCTCGCTACCAGTTCTTTATTGATGGTCGCTGCGCTGTGTTTGCCCTGGCTCAGTCGGATGACCTTGAAATTCAAGGCCCGAAATAGCAAATATGGCAATGTGCGCTTTTATTTTAATGGCAGCAACCGCGAGGCTTACAGGGTCTTATTTCTGGCCATCCTGATCAATATCTTTACTTTGCTGCTGTTTAGTCCGGTGATGATCTGGCTCTATAAACGCTATTGCTTTAATCATTTATCGCTTGGTCAGCTGCAATTCAAGCTGAATATTAACTGGTCCAGGTTTATGTCTGCCGTTTATCTGCCCTTGGGGCTTTGCCTGCTGGTTGGTATTGGCTGGCTTGCAGCAGTGGTGTACTGGGTGGACCGGATTGGAACCAATTTGTTTAGTCTTGGTTTACTGCTTAGCTATCTGCTTTGCCTGGCGCTGGTCTGGCCGGTCATTTCTGCACGTTTATATATCATTACATAGAATCATGTGGAGCTTGGTCAAAGTTACTTCAAAACACGGGTAAGCACCTGGCGTTATAGCTGGATTGTGCTGAGCAACTGGATGGTACGTGTTCTTAGTCTGGGCTTAATGACGCCTTGGGCTGCCATCCGTTTATATGAATATCAGTTAAAACACTTAGAACTATATGTGGCTGAAGATGAAACCAATCTTGAGCATATCTTGCAACCTGACCCGAGTGCTTTGGCCGATGAAATCCTGGACGTATTTGATTTCGATGCGTCGCTATAGGAGTAAATGTGATGAAACGACCTGTCGAAGTTAAGTTTTATGATGGAATTCTCGCTGAAGCCCGTCGTGCCTGGATTGTACCGGATCAGCAACAAGGGATTGCCTTGAAACTTGATGAGGATGTTCCAGTACAAGTTAGCGCTGCAGATTTTTATTTTTCTTATCCGGACATGGCCTACATTGGTGGTGTCGGTGGTCGTAAACCGATTATTGAGCTGCCTGAAGAGCGTCGGATTGAGTTTTTAAGCAAAGCGCCACATTGGCTCGGGATTAAACATAAAGATATTTATCATGCAATCTGGAAGTTTGAACGTTCACCGATCCTGATTTTCTTTTCCATGCTCATCGTGATTAGTGCAGTGATTGTGATTTTAAAATGGGGGATTCCTTATAGTGCCAAACATCTGGCAAAATTCCTTCCGGAGCAGACTCTGGTTGAAGTAGGCAACCGGACAGAGCAGCAGTTAATTGCCCAGACCCAACCAAGTACACTACCGGAAGAACAGCAGATGCGATTAAAAACTTTGTATGAACAAAAGATTGCTGTAGGAAAACCTGCAAAAATTATTTTCCGTCAAGGTGGATCAAGCATGGGCATGAATGCCGCAGCCATCCCGAATAACACCATTATTGTGACCGATGAACTGGTGAAAATCAGCGGCACCGATGAAGAAGTCCTTGCAGTATTGGCCCACGAACAAGGCCATCTGGTACAGAAGCACAGCATGCAAAAAGTGATTTCTAATCTGGGGGCGGCGGGACTTTTTGCCTTGGTAACTGGAGATTTAAGTGATGTGGTCACCGCATCTGTAGTCGTGTTGACCGATGCCGGATATTCGCAGGCGATTGAACTGGATGCCGATGACTATGCCATGCAGCATTTGCATCAACAGCAGATTTCCAGTATTCACTTGTCTAACTTTTTGCAGCGGGTGGAAAATGCCAGAATACTGGCAGAGGAATCGCAAACCTTAAAAATGAAAAATTTCACTCTCAATATTGATGGAAAAGACCGGCACCTGACAGAAACCGAACTGAAATGGATTCGCCTAATCGGGAAGTTTAAAAAATATCTGGAATCACATCTCGAACTGGATAAAAGAATTCAGCGTATCCATGCCTTTAATGATCAGGCGAATCATCGTATCTAGTTTCTGATCATTGCTATGCCCTGATCACTAAGGCTTTTTAGCCCCTATCTTTGCCAGTCGGCAGTCAGATGTTCCTGTCCCATACGGATCAGATGATCCAGAACCACATTTTCGAGTTTATTCAGGTCAGTAAATTCATCTGTGCTTTGAATCGTTACGGTTAGATGATCCTGTTCAGGAGCCAATATCACTTCAGCATTTGGAAAATGAATCAGGAAATTTTGTTCGGTTTCATCAATATTAAATTTATGTTTCCAGTGATTGGCTAGGCGTTTGGCAATTCGTGAAGCTTGTTGCGTCTGGATATGGGCAATACTTTTCATCAGTCTTCTACACTATTCATCATTATCCTGTACTTTAAACCAAGCGGTGATGCCGGCATAAGCCTCAAAGCGTTACACAGCGTTTTAATCTTGCAACATCGAATCACAGTAGCCGGAGCGGATTTGATATAATGGGAAAAATCCAATTTCAACAAGCCAGGTTCTCCCATGTCCAAGCCTTATTTAATTGCCCCTTCTATTTTATCTGCTGACTTTGCCCGTTTAGGTGAAGAAGTCGAAAATGTGTTGGAAGCAGGTGCAGACGTTGTTCATTTTGATGTCATGGACAACCATTATGTACCGAACCTGACTTTTGGTGCAGGTGTTTGTAAGGCCTTGAAAAATTATGGGATCAAGGCGCCCATTGATGTGCATTTGATGGTTAAGCCGGTAGATCGCATGATCGGGGATTTCCTTGAAGCGGGTGCTGATATCATTACTTTTCATCCAGAAGCTTCTGATCATATTGACCGTTCTTTACAGTTGATCAAATCAGGTGGTGCAAAAGCGGGGCTGGTATTTAATCCGGCAACACCATTGCATTACCTGGATTATGTGCTGGATAAAGTCGATCAAATCCTGCTCATGAGCGTGAACCCGGGCTTTGGCGGACAGAAATTTATTCCAATGACTTTGGATAAATTACGTCAGGCACGCAAACTGATTGATGCTTCAGGTCGTGATATTCGTTTGGAAGTTGATGGCGGTGTTACACCAAGCAACATTCGTGAAATTGCCGAAGCGGGTGCGGATATGTTTGTAGCTGGTTCAGCTATTTTTGGTAAGCTGGATTATAAAGCTGTGATTGATGAAATGCGTGCGGAATTAGCGAGAGTAGGGCAGGTTCAACTGTAATCGTTAAAAACTCATAAGTGCATAAATATGTGGATAACTTTATGGATAAGTGTGTAGATATCTATGTTGATAACCATATGGATATGTTGCATAAAATGTAATCATTTGTAGCCTGATTGATTGCGATTTAGACAAAATTTGTATAAAAAGAACTCAAATCGGGTTCTTTTTTATTGCTTATAACCCTTGTGTTTGGTGGTTATTTATTCACCATAGGTTGATAATGGAACCAGGCAAAAAGTGATCAATGTGTCGTATATTTGTGTTTCATTATGTAATTTCTCCAGACAAAGTTTAAATTTAATTGATGTGTATAACTTAATATTCTGAGTCCATTCTCATGTAATTGTTGTGAATGAATTGCCCGATTATTAGAACTATTTCTGACTTGGCATTTTCAAAATCTACCATAACCAGAGTAGCCATGAATGTCGTGAAGATTTGAGTAAGACAAAGTTAAGTTGTATCTCGATAAGTGATGTTTTGTAAAAATAGCCAGATTGCTGAAACGCGGTTTTATCAAATTTTTACACCTAGGAGGAACGACCTCCCTTGTGAATTACGTATCGGAATTTACAGGAAAAATCGTCAGGACGGCCTGATTCTTATATAAAAGGAGGAGGCTGCATGGCCTGGATCGTACTTATTCTTGCGGGTATTTTTGAAATCGTTTGGGCATATTCGATGAAGCTGTCTGAAGGATTTACCAGACTTACCCCAAGTATTATTACCATTGTCTTCATGGTACTGAGTTTTGCTTTACTGGCTTATGCGATGCGTACTTTGCCGCTAGGTACAGCCTATACGATCTGGACCGGGATTGGTGCAGTGGGTTCATTTCTCATCGGTATTTGGGTTTTGGGTGAACCCGCTACAGCGTTGCGTATGCTGGCTGCCGTACTCATCATTTCCGGTCTGGTGCTGATGAAAGTATCCTCTTCATAATTTGTTTCTGCTTGTCTCGGTGAACTGGGTTAATATAGAAAATGAACTCCAGCGATTGGGACAGGGCGCCATCATGAACTTAAGTTATCTCTATATGGATTCTCCCGTAGGTCAGCTACAACTGGTCGCGAATGAAATCGCGCTGGTAGCCGTGCTTTGGGACTGTGAACAGCCGAATCGGGTGAAACTGGCGACCTTGGTTGAAGATCCGCAGCATCCGGTTTTGATTGAAACCAGACGTCAGCTTCAGGAATATTTTGCTGGTCAGCGCAATGTTTTTGACCTGCCTTTGGACTTTGCAGGTACTGATTTTCAGAAAAAGGTTTGGCAGGTGCTACTGAATATTCCCTACGGACAGACGCGAAGCTATCGCGACATTGCTGAACAGGTGGGTAATATCAAGGCTGTACGCGCCGTGGGTGCAGCCAATGGCAAAAACCCGATTTCGATTATTGCACCCTGTCATCGGGTGATTGGTCGCAGTGGCAAGCTGGTAGGATTTGCCGGTGGTTTGGATAAAAAAGAAATCCTGTTAAATATTGAGCGGACGCATTCATAAATCTCTTTTATAAATCAAAAAATGATCGTTCTATTCATTTTAAAATGAATATTAAAAGTTCCTTCTCCCTCTGGGATAAGAAGCACTGCTTAGCAAGGAGATGAGGGGGTAAAAACCTCTCCCTCGCCCTCTCCTACAAGGAGAGGGTATTTCCTTTGTAGTGATTATAAAAAATGATTTATGAAAGAACTTTAATATCTAAAAATTTAAAACAAATGAAAAATTAGAATATGGATGTTCTGCTAGTAGAAATTAATCTATTCATACTTTGTGATTGGATTTATTTCGAAGTGGTATTCAAAACAGCCTAAGCAGTCATAAGCTTTTACGAGCCCATAAAAAAGCCTTTGAATGATTCAAAGGCTTTTTAGTTTTAAATATTTGAAGCTTTCAGTTTTTCGGTAATCTCGGCCAGAACTTTAATCCGTTTTACTTCATCCCATAATGCTTTGGCTTCAGGATAATGTTTCGACATCATGCCCAGCCATTGTTTGTAACGACCAACCATGCCGATTTCGGTTTTGGCGGGACCGTTAATAAAACGGATTTGCAGTTGCAGTAGTTCATTCCAGTTCATCAAAGGTGCATCCGAGTTTTGACGGATACATTGGGTCAGGTCGGGTGTAGTCACTGCACCACGGCCAATCATCAGATCTTCGCAACCGGATTCCAGACGGCACTGTTTGGCATCGGCATTGTTCCAGATTTCACCATTGGCGATCACATTGATCTTAAGTGTCTCACGAATCGGTTGTAGCTGGTCCCAGAATGCGGGCGGAGTATAGCCATCGGCTTTGGTGCGTGCATGAACGGTAACCCATGCTGCTCCTGCATCTTCAATGGCATGGGCATTTTCCAGCATGAAATTACGGTCCATATAACCCAGACGCATTTTGGCGGAAACCGGAATATGCGCAGGCACTGCATCACGCACGGCTTTAACCAGCTCATGCACGACTTCGGGTTCATCGAGCAGGACTGAACCACCACGATGACGGTTCACGGTTTTGGCCGGACAGCCAAAATTCATGTCAATTGCCGGTGCGCCCATGGCTGCCACTTTGGCGGCATTCGCTGCTAGCATCTCCGGATTATTTCCTAAGAATTGGACATGTACCGGTGTACCTGCCGCCGTCTTGCCATCATTCAACAGTTCCGGGCAGTAAGTATGATAAATATGATCGGGCAGAAGGGAATCGGTGACACGGATAAACTCGGTCACACACCAGTCAAAGCTACCTACGGATGTCAGCACATCACGCATAATCGGATCGGTTAAGCCTTCCATGGGAGCAAGCACAAGTTTCAACGGTGCACACCTGTAAATTTAAAACGGTGTTATACGTTTTTTTAGGCAGCCTGTCTAGGCTGGATCGGAATTGAATGATGAGTACCTGAAAATTGAACTTTTTGGGCTGATATAAAAAGGCCTTTAATGTGGATTAAAGGCCTTTAAAAGTGAAAATTAAGAAGGTTTAGCAATATCCAGCCATTTTAGTCCGCCAGTTTTTCGACTTTCATACTCTCACGATAATACTGACAGCCCTTGTACAACAGGAAGCAACCAATCAATCCGGCAATCGCATTGACGATCGAGATTGAGTTACCAACCATTAAGGTATTCTGGAAATATTTATCCGTGATTAACGCCACTGCGGTGGTTCCGACGCCTAAGGCAATCAGGTTTGAAACCAGCAGGAATTTGGCAGATACCTGTGCGCGTAGCTGATTCGGTGTCAGCATTTGCGTAGCAGCAGCCGATGCAGGAATCGGGAAAGTGGAGAAGAACATCGCCACAAAAATCAGCGCAAATGAAAGCTGCATATTATCGACTTGAGTAAACAGCACACTCGGAATAATCAGCGCTGCACAGCCAATCGCACCGGTACGAATTGCAGCATCGCTATAGCCACGTTTCGAGAAGAAGTCGATCAACCAGCCACAGAACAAGGCACCTGAAGTATTCGCGACTAGAATAATCGTACCGAGGATATAACCGGTTTGACTCGCATCCAGACCGAAATTACGCATGTAATAGGCAGGTGCCCAGCCTAGCAGCGAATACAGCATCATGGTGTAAAAAGAAAAGCCAATAAAATGACAGAAGAAGGTCTTTTTATGTGTCTTGATAAAACCGATCGAATTTTTGAAAGAGGCTTTAATGACTTGGCCATCTTGACCGACTTTCATACCCTTACGTGCAGGTTCACGCACCGTCAGCACCATGAGCAGGGCCAGCAATACGCCCGGTAGACCCACAATCATAAAGGTAAGTTGCCAGGTTTTCACTTCACCAATGAGCGGTAAAGCCACGAAGCTGACATCTTTTAGCAGGCCAATCACATAGCCGCCAATCAGGAAAGCTAGGCCCGAACCAATAAAGGCACCAATCGCATATACACCGAGTGCACGGCCTAATTTATCTTTCGGAAATAAATCGGCAACGATTGAATAAAAGGCAGGGGAAAGCGCAGCTTCACCGGCACCCACACTCAAACGTGCAATAAACATTTGAATAAAGTTTTTACTGAGACCACAAGCCGCTGTGGCAAGACTCCAAAACGCAATCCCGGTTGCAATGATTTTAATCCGGGACTTTCGATCCGCCAATGCTGCGATGGGCAGACCCATAATGGCATAAAACAAGGAGAAGGCCAGACCTTGCAATAGACTAAACTGGGTATCGCTTAGCATTAAATCGGCTTTAATCGGTTCAATCATGAGCGATAAAATTTGACGGTCTACAAATGACAGAATGTAAGCCACCATACAAATGACCACCACATACCATTGATAGGTGCTGCTTTCCGGTGGCGGTTCAATCTGTTCAGACAGCGGCACGGCCGTTTCTGTCGGTATAGGCTCAAAATTTTGATCTGTTGGTTGAATCGTCCTTTCAACCATTTCTAGGTTCAGCGATTTATCATTCATCATGCAACATCCTGTGCTGATCGTTTGAGATATTTATTTGATACTTTTAATTTGCTTGTTATTTTTATGTTGTATCGCATTTAATTAATCTAGAGGCTAAATAGATAGACGTCAATCTGTTTTTAAAAATAGATACAAATAATTTTTAAAGATAAAAAAAAGGAATCATAATGATTCCTTTTTTTGGTATGAATTTTTAGCCACGTTCAACCAGCGTTAAAATATCGTAGGTTGCAACCAGTTCATTGCGCTGGTTTTTCACTTTAATATCCCAGACCACGACACCATGTGGTTTCTGTGCCGGATCGCGCAGTGCTTTTGGAGTTTTCTGCTTACAGGTCAGTTCTACCTGAATGGTATCGCCAATTTTTACCGGTTCTACAAAGCGCAAGTTGTCCATGCCATAGTTGGCAATGACCGGGCCTGGAGCAGCATCAACGAATAAACCTGCAGCTGCGGATACTACGAAATAGCCATGTGCGACACGCTCACCAAACAGTGATTCTGCCGCAGCAATTTTGTCCATATGCGCATAGAAGTGATCACCGCTCAGGCAGCCGAAATTCACCAGATCGGCTTCAGTCACGCTACGTCGTGCAGTCAGCAAGCGCTCGCCGATACGCAATTCATCAAATGACTTTTTGAAAGGATGCACACGGTCTTCAAAGACCTGAGCGCCTGCCGTCCAGCTATGGCCGACCTGGGTCATGGCATTTGGCGAGCCTTGAATCGCAGTACGTTGCATATAATGTTTGACTGCGCGCAAGCCGCCGAGTTCCTCACCTCCACCGGCACGACCCGGTCCACCATGCACCAGTAAAGGCAATGGAGAGCCATGTCCGGTACTTTCTTTGGCACTTTCAGCATCCAGAATATGGACACGACCATGCCATGGCGCAATTTTGCTGAGCAGTTGTTCAATATTTTCATCGGTATTGCGTACGATGGAGGCCACTAAGCTACCTTCGCCACGTGCCACTAGGTCAGCCAGCTGAGCGAGGTCGCTATACGGCATTAAAGTCACTACAGGCCCAAAGGCTTCAATCTTATGAATATTTTTTGCCTGAGCTGGTGCTTTACATAGCAAAACTGTCGGTGGATAGCATGCAGATGTCTCCGTATTTTGTACTTGAATCTTAAAGTCCTGACGCAAGTGGCTACCGAATACGATCTCTGCATCCTGGCTGAGCTGTTCAACTTTTGCAGCGACATCATATTTCTGTTTGACGCTGGCCAAAGCACCCATCGTTACGCCTTCCTGAGCCGGATCACCGACAACCACTTTTTTCAGTTTTGCAATCAGACGGTCTTGTACTGTATCCAATATCTCGGCTGGCACAAAGGCACGACGAATGGCAGTACATTTTTGTCCAGCTTTAGTGGTCATTTCACGGAAAACTTCACGGACAAATAAATCAATCGTTTCATCATTGGCTTGCGCTGTTAAAATCGCACTGTTGACCGAGTCTGCCTCCATGGTGAATGGAATCGAGTAGGCATTTAAATGTGGATGCGAACGCAGTTTTTGCCCTGTTGAAGCAGAACCGGTAAAAGTGACCGTATCTTGAGGATTTAAATGATCAAATAAATCATAGATCTGTCCACAAATGAGCTGTAGTGAACCTTCTGGCAAGAAACCGCTTTCATGAATGGCTTTGACCACGGCATGGGTCAGCTCGGCACCTTCGGTCGCCGGTTTGACAATACAGGGTACGCCTGCCAGTAGTGTAGGAGCGATTTTCTCCAGCATGCCCCAGATCGGAAAGTTAAAGGCATTGATATGCACGGCGACACCGGCTTTAGGCGTCAGAATATGTTTCGCGCCAAAGCTACCTTGCTTAGAAAGAGGAATCCAGGCATCTTCGACTAGCGCTGTTTCATCACTCAGTTCACGACGCACCAAACTTGAATACGCATATAAGGTGCCAATCCCACCTTCAATATCAATCCAGGCATCCTTACGGGTACAGCCCGTTGACTTGGCAAGCTGGTAAAACTCTTCTTTACGTTCTAATAAATACTGTGCCACTTGCTTCAGTGCATTGGCACGTTGATGGAAAGTCCAGGTGGCAATGGTTGAGCCTTTCTGTTTGGCATAATTCACCACGGCTTGGGTATCGATGCCCTGACTGCCGACCTGATAAACGGCTTCACCAGTTATGGCATGGTAAACCGTACGTAAATCGGCTTGCGCTGCGTATTCCTGGCCGTACACCAGTGAAGATAAGCTTTTGATGGCAATAGGATTATGGGTTGATTCAGTATCTTGATAATCCGTTGTGCTTGAGCTGCTGTCTAACTCTAACATTGTAAAAACTCCATTTATGATACGTTTTGAGATGTATTTTAATTTTGATGTTTCATAATTTGTGTTGAAAAATTGAAAATGTCAATCATAAATCTGTATTTAAAAATGCGTAACAATAAAATAAAAAATATTAAGTTATATAAAACAAATATTTATTAAAAATAAGTGATAAAAATTAAATGATACCAATAAATAGATATTGATTTTAATTACGTATCGTTTTAATTTGAGTGTATCAACACTTGGGATAAGTGAGGGAACAATGAATAATCAACAACAAATCTTCGATCAAAAGATTGAAAAGGATATTTCCATCGAGCCGAAAGACTGGATGCCGGATGCTTATCGTAAAACCTTGATTCGTCAGATCGGTCAGCACGCACACTCTGAAGTGGTGGGCATGTTGCCAGAAGGCAACTGGATTACCCGTGCACCAACTTTAAAACGTAAAGCCGTGCTGATGGCAAAAGTTCAGGACGAAGCCGGTCATGCCTTGTATCTCTACAGCGCTGCAGAAACCCTGGGGGCGGATCGTGACGACATGATGGATAAGCTGATTGCCGGTCGCATGAAATATTCATCCATTTTTAACTATCCAACTCTGAGCTGGGCCGATGTTGCAGCGATTGGCTGGCTGGTGGATGGTGCAGCAATTGTCAATCAGGTTGCGTTGTGCCGTACGTCTTATGGTCCTTATGCCCGCGCTATGGTGCGCGTCTGCAAGGAAGAAAGTTTCCATCAGCGTCAGGGCTTTGAAGCCATGATGGAACTGGCCAATGGTACGCCGGAACAAAAGCAGATGGCACAGGATGCCGTGAACCGTTTTTGGTGGCCGGCACTGATGATGTTTGGTCCAAGTGATGATAATTCACCGAACAGTGCACAAAGTATGCAGTGGAAAATTAAATTATTCAGCAACGATGAGCTACGTCAGAAATTTGTCGATAACACCGTGTCGCAAGTTTTACAGCTGGGTTTAACCGTTCCCGATCCAGACCTTAAATTCAATGAAGCCACCGGACATTATGAATTTGGTGAAATCAATTGGGATGAGTTTTTTGCGATTCTTGCAGGCAAGGGACCGTGTAACCATGAGCGTATTGAAGCACGCCGCAAAGCTTGGGAAGGCGGCAAGTGGGTACGTGATTCAGCAGCCGTCTATGCGCAGAAACAGCAGCAACAGTCAGCAGCACAAAAAGTTGCTTAAAAAATAGTTTGATCAATATAAGGAAATTTGCTCATGAATAACAAAAATAACTGGTCACTTTATGAAGTGTTTGTGCGTAGTAAACAGGGTCTGAGTCACCGTCATGTCGGCAGCCTGCGTGCGCCGGATGAGGAAGTCGCACTACAAAATGCCCGCGATGTATATACCCGCCGCAATGAAGGCATCAGTATCTGGGTGGTGAAATCTGAATTGATTACCTCTTCCCAGCCAGATGAAAAAGCAGAGTTTTTTGAACCGGCTTTGGACAAGGTTTATCGTCATCCAACCTTTTATAACATTCCAGCTGGCATCGAGCACATGTAAAGGGAAAGGTGAAGAATATGACAAATCAAGTATTGGCAGAATTTCTTTTACATGTGGGTGACAGTCAACTGATCCTGTCTCATCGTTTGGCAGAGTGGTGTGGTCATGCACCTGAACTGGAGCTGGATATTGCCTTAGCCAATATCGGACTGGATTTATTGGGTCAGGCACGTACTGCCCTCAGTCTGGCGGGTGAAGTGGAAGGACAGGGCCGTGATGAAGACAAGCTGGCTTATTTCCGTACCGAACGTGAATACCGTAATTTGCTGCTGTGTGAACAGCCGAATGGTGACTTTGCCCAGACCCTGGTGCGCCAGTGGTTGATGGATCACTACCACGCTTTATTGTTTAGCGCCTTAAGTCAAAGTCAGCATGCTGAGTTGGCGGCTTTTGCAGTGAAATCACTCAAAGAAGTGAAATATCACCAGCGTTTTTCCACCACCTGGATGGAACGCTTAAGTTTAGGTACCGCAGAAGCGCATGAAAAAACCCAGCAAGGTTTAAACCAGTTATGGCGTTTTACCGAGGAACTTTTTGTTCTGACGGCTGATGAAAGACAGTTGGTCGATAGCGGTGTCATTCCAGATATTGAAAATTTAAAAGCCCAGTGGCTGGAGACCATTACATCCGAGTTAGCGCGATTTGAATTAAGCCTGCCAGAGCTAGGCGCTTATCGCAGTGGGGCTAAACAGGGTTTACATACAGAACATCTCGGTTTTGTTTTGGCTGAACTGCAATACATGCAGCGCTCATATCCAAACATGAACTGGTAATTCGGCACAATCACAGGGAGTGAGTCGCATGAATCTGATTCGACACGTAGAAGATCAATGTTGGGACGTTTTACAGCAGGTTTCTGATCCAGAGATTCCGGTATTGTCAGTGATTGATCTGGGTATGATTCGTGGCGTCGAGCTGAATCAGCAGGATGAAATTGTGGTGCGACTCACGCCGACCTATAGCGGCTGTCCGGCCACGGATTTATTAAAAGCAGAAATTACCCAGGCTTTCGAGGCCAATGGTTTGACGCCGGTCAAAGTCATTGTGGATCTGTCTCAAGCCTGGACCACGGACTGGATGAGTGAATCGGGCAAACACAAATTACAGCAATATGGTATTGCCCCGCCGCAAGGCCAGTCACATAGCTGTGGTACGCATGTGGCATTGACCGATGGCATCACCTGTCCACAGTGCTTAAGTAACAACAGCAAATTATTAAGTGAATTCGGTTCGACCGCCTGTAAAGCTTTATATCAATGTCGGGACTGCTTCGAAACTTTTGACTATTTCAAATGTATTTGATTGTAACGATTGCGCGGTGGGCAGGGTAAACCAATAACAAGCCTGAACACCGCCACCTAAAAGAAGGATTTTGCCATGAGCCAATTTATACCATTAACCATTAAATCGATTCAGCCACAAACCGAGCAAGCGATCTGCATTGCCTTTGATCTCGCGCCTGAGCAGTTGGATACTTTTCAATATCAGCCGGGTCAGCACCTCACCATTCGTCATTTAACCGATGACGGCGAGCTGCGCCGCTGCTACTCGATCTGCAGTGATACTCAGGAAGACATGAGCATTGCGATTAAAAAAATTGATCAGGGTCAGTTTTCAACCTGGGCCAATGCGCATCTCAAAGCGGGCGATGTACTAGAAGTCATGCCACCGCAAGGGGTGTTCTTTCAGAAAGCCGCCAAGGCTGGTGGCCAGAATTATCTAGGATTTGCAGCAGGCAGTGGTATTACGCCGATCTTATCGATTGTAAAGTCAGTGCTGAACCGTCAAGCGGACGCAACATTCACTCTGGTATATGGCAACCGTTCCTGGAAACAGACTATGTTTTCTGAACAGATCATGGACCTGAAAGACCGTTTTAAGGAACGTCTGCAACTGGTGAATATTTTTTCACGTGAACTGAATGACAGCGAGATCTTTAATGGTCGGATCGATGCGGAAAAATTACAGCAGCTGTTTCAGGCCAATCTGATTTCAGCCGAAGCAGATCACTGTTTCGCTTGCGGTCCTGAAGAAATGATGGCGGCGGTCGAAACGGTATTACCGACTTGGGGCATTCAACGCAGCAAGATTCACACTGAACGCTTCAATACGGGTACTGCACCGAAAGCAACCGCCCAGCAGATTGAAAGCCGCAGCGAAGAACGCGTCAATATCATCCTCGATGGTCGCGAGCTGATTGTTGAAGTCTCTAAGCAGGATGACAGTATTTTAGATGCTGCGCTACGTGCCGGAGCCGACCTGCCATATGCCTGTAAGGGCGGCGTTTGTGCCACCTGTAAATGTAAGGTGTTAGAGGGACAGGTTGAAATGGCGGTGAATTACAGTCTGGAAGAAGATGAAATTCAGAAAGGCTATGTGCTCAGTTGTCAGGCACGTCCAACCACGGCCAATGTCCGACTCAGTTTTGATGAATAAAAGCTGAATTTACAGCACCGCGAGCATAGCAGGAGTTCAAGGATGACCTACATTAAAACCAGCTCACCCAAGCCGGGTGTGGTACTGATCGAGCTAAATCGTCCAGAAAAGCGCAATGCTTTAAACAATGCCACCTTGCAAAACATTGCAGCCTGTCTACAGGACTTGGAAACAGATGCTGCTGTGAAAGCCGTGGTCATCACCGGAAATACGCAATGCTTTGCTGCCGGTGCTGATTTAAATGAGCTGGCGCGGTTAGATGTGGTCAGCATCCAGCAAGACCAACGCCCACTGCTCTGGAAAAAAATTGATGAATTTTCCAAGCCTTTAATCATGGCCGTAAATGGTTATGCTTTTGGTGCAGGTTTCGAGTTGGCTTTGCATGGTGACATGGTGCTGACCGGAGAAAATGCCCAGTTTGCCTTGCCTGAAATCGGTTTAGGTATGTTGCCGGGTGCCGGTGGAACCCAGCGTCTGGCCCGTCTGGTCGGTCAGCAATTAACGATGCGCTGGGCCATGACTGGTGAAATGATTCCGGCACAAACAGCCTTGCAACATGGCATTAGTAGCCAGGTTTGTCCGGCAGGATTGACCGTGCAATACGCACTGGAACTGGCAGAAAAAATTGCCAAGCAGGCACCGCTGGCCATTCGTGCCATCAAGCAATCTTTAAAGTCGATTCATGAAGTGACTTTAAGTCAGGGACTGAAACTTGAACGTCAACATTTTGTCTGGCTGGCGGCGACCCAAGATCGCCAGGAAGGCATCAATGCATTTTTAGAAAAAAGAAAACCAGAATTTAGAGGTGTGTAATGGATTATCAAACAATTATTGTCGAAGAAAAAAATGCAGTGGGCTACCTGACCTTTAACCGTCCAAAACAGCTCAACAGCTTTAATGAAACCATGCATCAGGAAGTCTCCAAGGTCATCAAGGCCTGGGCCAAAGACAGCCAGATTCGTGCCGTAGTGATCTCAGCCGAAGGCCGCGGTTTCTGTGCCGGTCAGGATCTGAATGACCGTGTGGTCGATCCGAATGCCGATGCACCGGACTTAGGTCTGTCGATTGAAAAATATTACAACCCTCTGATTAAGCTGATTACTGAAATGCCTAAACCGGTGATTTGTGCGGTGAATGGTGTGGCAGCAGGGGCAGGCGCCAATATTGCCCTGGCCTGTGACATTGTGGTGGCAGCAAAATCGGCTTCCTTTATTCAGGCCTTCTGCCGTCTTGGCTTGGTGCCAGATTCAGGCGGTACCTGGTTCCTGCCGCGTCTGGTCGGGCGCGCTCAGGCGATGGGCCTTGCCATGCTCGGCGATAAAATTCCGGCTGAGCGCGCAGTACAACTGGGCATGATCTGGCAAGTGGTTGAAGATGAACAACTGCAAGCAGAAGCGAAAAAACTGGCAGAGCATCTGGCACAGCAACCGACCTATGGTCTGTCCCTGATCAAAAAAGCCATCCATGCCGCAGCCGACAATAATCTGGATGAGCAGCTCATTCTGGAACGTGACCTGCAACGTCTGGCTGGACGTTCAAGCGACTATAAAGAAGGTGTACAAGCCTTTATGCAGAAGCGTACCCCTGAATATAAAGGATGCTAAATCATGCAACAGATCAATTTGGAACAAGTCAAAGTTGCTGTGGTCGGTGCTGGAACCATGGGGATTGGTATTGCACAACTGGCAGCCATGCACGGGCATCCGACCTATGTGTTTGATCTCGATCGCAGCAAAGTTCAGAGTGCCTTAACTGCTTTAGAGGCGCAGCTTAGCAAGCGCGTACAAAATGGCAAAATGACCCAGCAATTGCTGGAAAGTACCTTTGCCAATCTGATTGTGGCAGAGGACATTCAGCAGCTTGCCGATGTGGGCTTAATTATTGAAGCCATTGTCGAGAAGAAAGAAGTCAAACAAAACCTGTTTCAACAGCTGGCTGCCATTTGCCCGGAACAGACGATTTTTGCGTCCAATACTTCTTCGATTTCCATTACCGCCATTGCCTCGGCGATTCCACATCCCGAGCGAGTGATTGGCCTGCATTTTTTTAATCCGGCCCCAGTGATGAAACTGGTCGAGATTATCCGCGGACTGAAAACCTCAGCAGCGATTGCCGATGCAGTATTTGATCTGATGAAGGACTGGAACAAGGTTCCGGTGCGAGCCAAATCGACCCCCGGTTTTATCGTCAATCGTGTCGCACGACCTTATTATGCCGAGGCCTTTCGTGCCTTGCAGGAAAATGCCACCACCCCGGAACAGCTCGATTACATCATGCGCGAATGTGGCCGTTTTGCCATGGGGCCGTGTGAACTTACAGATCTGATTGGGCAGGATGTGAATTTCTCGGTCACACAAAGTGTCTATCAGGAATTTTTCTATGAGCCACGCTACCGCCCGTCCTTGATTCAAAAAGAACTGGTCGATGCCGGTTGTTATGGTCGCAAGTCCGGTCAAGGTTTTTATGATTACACGCTGTCCAAGCCTGCACCTGTATATGAATTGCCAGTGTGTTATGCCAAGTCGCTGAATAAGCTCAAAGTCACGGTAAAAGGTGAATGGCTGCACTCAGCAGCACTGATTGAACGCTTAAAACAGGCCTCTCATGTGAACCTCATTTTTCAGGCGGCAGAACAGAATGAAATCCTGATTGGTGACCTTTCTCTGCGATTATCGCTTGGCGAATCAGTTGAACTGGCTTATCCGCATGAGCCTGTGGTGTTGATGGATTGGCATGCAGATTGGGAAAATGCCCAATCGATTCCAGTCGTTGCATCACCAGCATGTAGTGCTGAACAACGCCAGGCAGTGGAGCTATTCCTCATAGGTATGGATATGATACCTATTTGGTCTAAGGATCATCCCGGTCTTTATGTTATACGTAGTATTGCCATGTTGGTGAATGAAGCCTGTGAAGCGGTACTGCATGATATAGCATCAGAACAAGATATTGATTCTGCTATGAAATATGGCGTGAATTATCCTTGTGGTCCATTCGAATGGGCAGATAAAATTGGATATTACACAATTTTACAAATTTTAGAAAATATGTATCGTATTTATGGTGAAGACCGCTATAGAACTAGTATATATTTAGCAAAGAAAGCGGTGCAGGGATATGCACAGAAAACTCAGCAGCAACCATTACGTGTTGCTGGCTAAAAGGAAGAATCATGGAACAGGTTTATATTTTTGATGAAATTCGCACCCCGATCGGACGCTATGCCGGTGGACTGAGCAGCATTCGTGCTGATGATCTGGCAGCGCTACCGGTTCAATATCTGAAAGATCAGCATCCGGCCTTGCCATGGGCAGAACTGGATGAAGTGATCCTAGGCTGTGCCAATCAGGCCGGTGAAGATAACCGCAACGTGGCGCGTATGGCTGCTTTACTCGCAGGGTTGCCTGAATCTGTTTCAGCACTGACCGTAAACCGTTTATGTGCCTCAGGTCTGGATGCCATTGGACTGGCAGCCCGTGCCATCAAATCGGGTGAGGCTCAATTTATTTTGGCGGGTGGCGTAGAATCCATGAGCCGAGCGCCTTTTGTGCAATCCAAACCTACAACTGCCTTTAGCCGTACCCCTGAAATTTATGACACCACCATTGGCTGGCGTTTTATCAACCCAAAATTTAAAGCACAGTTTGGCGTCGATAGCATGCCGGAAACTGCCGAAAACGTCGCTGAAAAGTATCAGATTAGCCGTGCAGACCAAGACCTGTTTGCCTATCACAGCCAGCAGAAAACCGCAGTAGCGCAGCAAAAAGGTATTTTTGCCGAAGAAATTCTGCCAGTCGAGGTTAAAGGTCCGAAGAAAACCACTCTGACCATTTCCCAAGACGAGCACCCGCGTGCAGAAACGACGCTGGATAATCTGGCAGCCTTGAAAACCCCATTTCGTAAAGAAGGCGGTTCAGTCACCGCTGGTAATGCTTCGGGTGTTAATGACGGGGCGGCTTGCGTATTACTCGGCAATCAGCAGTTTGCTGAGCAGTATGGTTTGCGCCCGAAAGCTAAAGTGATTGGAATGGCCAGTGCCGGTGTGGAAGCCAAATATATGGGCATTGGGCCGGTGCCAGCAGTACATAAAGTGCTGAAACAGACTGGACTCAGTCTGGAACAGATGGACGTGATTGAGCTGAATGAAGCATTTGCAGCGCAATCGCTGGCCGTGATTCGTGAACTCGGCTTGCAAGACGATGATTCCAGAATTAACCCGAATGGCGGTGCCATCGCTTTGGGTCATCCGCTGGGTATGAGTGGCACCCGTCTGGTGATTAACGCCATGCATGAACTGAAACGCCGTAAAGGCAAATATGCACTGTGCACTATGTGTGTCGGTGTCGGTCAAGGTGTTGCACTGGTTTTAGAAAATATGGATTAAACACATCATTCAATCAATGAATTAAACCGTGGTCAGGAAGACTGCGTCAGGAGTAAGAATATGAATAACAATGCAATGGAAAAAATTGAAAAAGTATCGGTTGATGAGTTACGCAGTGTTCAGCTACAGCGTATGAAAAAGACGTTGCAACATGCTTATCAGAATAGCCCGGTTTATAAAAAGAAATTCGATGATGCTGGCGTGCATCCAGACGATTTTAACTCACTGGAAGATCTGGCCAAATACCCGTTTACCACCAAACAGGATTTACGTGATAACTATCCGTTTGGCATGTTCGCTGTGCCACAGGAACAGATTGTACGTGTGCATGCATCTTCTGGCACCACCGGTCAGCCGACCGTAGTCGGTTATACCCAAAATGATATTAATGTCTGGTCAGATGTAGTGGCGCGTTCCCTGCGTGCAGCCGGCTTGAGTAGCAAAGATATCATTCAGGTGTCTTATGGTTATGGTCTGTTTACGGGCGGTCTAGGCGCGCATTATGGCGTTGAGCGTTTGGGTGCAACCGTGATTCCAATGTCTGGCGGACAAACCGATAAACAGGCGCAACTGATTCATGACTTTAAACCGACAGCACTGATGGTTACGCCATCTTACTGCCTGAACATTATTGAAGCGCTTGAGAAGAAATTTGGCACAGCCAAAAACTGTTCGATTAAAACCGGCGTCTTTGGTGCAGAGCCATGGACCAATGAAATGCGCAAGGAAATTGAAGAGCGTCTGGGCATTGATGCCCTAGATATTTATGGTCTGTCAGAAGTCATGGGACCGGGCGTGGCGATGGAATGTCTGGAATCTAAAGATGGCCCAACCATCTGGGAAGATCATTTCTATCCTGAAATTATCCATCCGGAAACTGGCGAAGTGCTGCCAGATGGCGAACTGGGTGAACTGGTCTTTACCACCATTACTAAAGAAGGCATGCCGGTAATCCGTTACCGTACCCGTGACCTGACCCGTTTATTGCCAGGCACGGCACGCACCATGCGCCGTATGGACAAGATTGTCGGCCGTAGTGATGACATGATGATTATTCGTGGGGTCAATGTCTTCCCATCACAGATTGAAGAGCAGATTTTACAGATCCAGCAACTGATTCCGAACTATCAGATCCAGATTTGCAAACAGGGACATCTGGATACATTGCATATCCGTACCGAAATGCGTAAAGATAGCAGTGACATTATGGCGCACCAGTTGGCAACTCAGCTGAAAAGCCAGATTAAAACCATGGTCGGAATCACCGTAAGTGTCGAAGTGTTACCTGAAGGGAGTCTGCCACGCTCTGAAGGCAAGGCACAGCGCGTGTTTGATATCCGCAAGTCTGCATGAAGTACTATTGGATGATAGCCAAATGGTCTATCATCCAGTTTCTATAAGGTAAAGTTAAACGCAATGAATCCGAAATTAAAACAAATAATTGATGACTTTATTCAAACTGAAGCACTCAGCGGAACCTCATTAATCATGACCATCTTTGGTGACTGTATTTTTCACCGGGGTGGCATTATCAGTCTGGCCAGTCTAATTCAGCTCATGGATGTCTTCGGATTTAATGAACGATCGGTACGGACTGCCGTATTTCGTCTGGTCCAAAATGGCTGGCTGATGTCTGAGAAAATTGGTCGCACCAGTTATTATCGCGTAACCGAAAGCAGCCGCCAGCGTTTTATTATGGCGGATCAAAAAATTTACAGTTTTCAGCATACCGAATGGGATCAGAAGTGGGATCTGGTGCTGCTCAGTTCAGTGGAACTGGAAAATAAACTGGTTCTGAAAAAAGAACTGGAATGGCTGGGCTTTGCCAATATCGCCACTAATGTCATGGCCTATCCGGGCTGTGATCACCAGAAACTGCAAAACCTGCTGCTGAACCTGAAAATGACCGACCAAGTCGTGGTGTTTAAAGCTGAAACTTTGCAGCTCTGGCAGGAATCCTATCCAACTGTAAAACGCATGGTTGCCACCAATTGGCCGGTGCAGGAACTGCATCAGCGTTATGAAAAATTCATTGCGGATTTCCGGGAATTCTTTCATCTGGTGGAACAGGAAGATGAACTGGATCCGGTTCAGGCTTTTCAGCTGCGAATTTTGCTGATTCATCAATTTCGCCGGATTTTACTAAAAGATCCGAATCTGCCTTTTGAATTATTGCCATCCAACTGGCTTTCCCTGAATGCCCGTAATCTGAGCAGTAATTTATATCAAACGGTGGTTGCGGCAGGGGATGAGTTCTTTATGGAGATCGCCCGAACTTCGGAAGGTTCGATGCCGCCGGTACATCCACAATTTTATAAACGTTTTGGCGGTTTGCGACTGGAAGCCGTTAGCTAATCTAATTCTGCATTTTTAAAGGAATAAAATAATGCCGTGTTATGCCATTGATGGGGTGATTCCTGTGGTCAGCCCTCACGCTTATGTGCATCCGCAAGCCGTTCTGATCGGGGATGTAGTGATTGAAGAGGGCGTATATATCGGGCCTTTCGCTACTTTAAGAGCCGACTTCGGCGGGATTCACATCCAGAAAAATGCCAATGTTCAAGATTCCTGTACCATCCATGGCTTTCCCGGTAGCGTCACGCTGGTCGAAGAGTATGGCCATATCGGACACGGCGCGATTTTACATGGCTGTATCATTCGTAAAAATGTACTGGTCGGCATGAACAGCGTGATTCTTGATGAAGCCGAGATTGGTGAAAATACCATTGTTGGTGCTAATAGTACGGTTAAAGCCAAGGCCCAAATTCCGGAAAATTCATTGGTACTCGGTAGTCCAGCACGGGTCATCCGTCCCCTGGACACCAAAGAAATTGCTTGGAAAAGCAAAGGGACACAAGAATATATTCAGCTGACAGAGCGCTGCTTGTCCTCCATGCAGGAAGTCAATCCTTTAACGGAAGTCTCCGCAGACCGGCTGAGCTACAAAGCCTTCAAGGCAGAGTATCAGATCAAGCAGAATAGCTTGAATGACTAAGTCAAGAACATGATTCTATTCATTGGATGAATTCTGCATTTTAAAAACCGGAAGTGACTGAAACCAAATTCCAACTGCATTCCCTGACTGGCTATTTAGACTGAAATAAAACTGGTCTGGAAAGCATATATGGAAAACAGGGAATTTAAAGATCATTTCTCCCAGCAATCACAGGATTATGCCTTGTTTCGTCCGCATTATCCGGATGCATTGGGAAAGCTATTGGCAGAGCTGTCACCAAGTACTAAATTGGCTGTAGATATCGGCTGTGGTTCTGGACAGCTTTCAGAAGTTTTGGCGAATTACTTTGATCAGGTGATGGCTATTGATGCGAGTAGTGAGCAGATTGCTCAGGCCAAACCGCATCCAAAAATTCAGTATGGTCAGGCATTCGCTGAAGAGATCCCGTGTGCTGACCAGAGTGTTGATCTGATTTCGGTGGCTCAAGCAGCGCATTGGCTCGATCTGGAAAAATTTTACGCAGAAGTTCGCCGTATTGCCCGGCCTAACGCCATTCTGGCTTTAATTAGCTACGGCGTGTTCAGTGTGGATGAGCCACATCTGAATCATTATTTTAAGCCTTTTTATGAAGTCACGCTTGCACCGTACTGGCCGCCCGAACGTCGCCATGTAGATGAAGGATATAAAAATCTACCATTTCCATTTCAGGAAATTGTGATTCGGCCACCGGTATTGCAGGTTGAATGGAACTTTTATCAGTTAATTGGTTATATGAGTACTTGGTCAGCCGTGAAAGCAGCCACTCAAGCACTCGGACATAATCCATTAAATGTACTGGCAGATGCCTTATTGCCAGAATGGGAAGATCCAGAATTGCCCAGAGTCATTCGCTGGCCATTATCAGTGCGTGCGGGGCGTATAATCGTTTAAAAAAATATTAGAGCTAGAATCTGTTTATTGAACAATGAATTGAATATTCACGGCTCAGAATTATCGCCCTAGAATCATTTCCAGCACAAATTTAGAACCAATAAAACCCAGTGCCAGCAAGCCAAAACCGAGTAGGGTAAAGCGCACAGCTTTTTGGCCACGCCAGCCAAACTTCCAGTGTCCAATTAATAGTGAACCGTAAACAAGCCAGGAAATGATACTGAACGCCGTTTTATGTGCCAGATGCTGAGCAAAGAAATTGTCGATAGTAAAAAAGCCAAAGCCCAAAGCGAGGGTAAGTAAAACAAAACCGGTCATCAGCATATCAAACAGCAATGATTCCATGTCTTGATAAGAGGGTAGCAAACTGACCCAAACGCGGCGTTTTTGCTTCTTTTTCAGCTCACGATCCTGAAAGCGTAAAATTACGGCCTGAATGGTCGCCATGAGCAATACCGCATAAGCAGACAAAGACAGGATAATATGAATATCCAGACCCAAAGAGTTTTGTGTGATGATTTTTGCAGGCTGGGTAAAGACAAAACCGAGGATCAAACCTGTTGCAGCCACCGGAATCCCGATCAGATTCAGGGCAATAATTGGACGATAAGTGCTGTAAATAATGCTGAGTAATAGCATTAGACCAGAGGTAAAGGAAAACAGGGCAAAGACATCATAATTGATGCCCAGCGGGGTATGCATATCGCCATATAAAACCAGCGCATGCAAGCCCAGTCCAAGCAGTGCGGTTAGTGAGACAAACCATTGGTTAGGAGCACGTTTAGACATTAAATGAATGAACAGATACCAGAAGGAAGCGGTATAAGCGACTAATGCTAAGATCGTATAAACCAAGGGGAGGCTAACCATGTCAAACCTTTTTAAGGGTGATGAATATTCATTTATATAAATTCGCTGCGAACTACAGTATCCTATAGCATTCTATGCATAAATTTTCTATTTTAAGAAACAATTTTTTGCTCATGGCTATTTTAAGCGGATTTTGCAATGTTTGATACCTTAACAGAACGACTCACGCAGAGTTTAAGAAATGTTACTGGCTCAGGGCAGCTAACCGAAGACAATATTAAAGATACGTTACGTGAAGTGCGTATGGCGCTTCTTGAGGCCGATGTTGCGTTACCTGTAACTCGTGAATTCATCGCGAAAGTTAAGGAAGAAGCATTAGGCCAGGAAGTGATGACTCAGTTATCTCCTGGGCAGGCTTTTGTCAAAATCGTTCATGACGAATTGACCAAAATGATGGGCGAGGCCAATGAAAGCCTCGACCTCGCTGCAAAACCACCTGTAGTTGTCCTGCTGGCAGGCCTGCAGGGTGCGGGTAAAACAACAACTGCAGCAAAACTTGCACGCTTCTTACAAGAACGGCAAAAGAAAAAAGTCGCGATGGTCTCTGCCGACGTTTATCGTCCGGCTGCGATCAAACAGCTACAGACTGTCGCGGGTGAAGTCGGTGCGATTTTTCTGGAATCCAGCGCAGACGAAAAACCGATTACGATTGTGAATCGCGCGATTGAACAGGCAAAAATCCAGTTTGCCGATGTGCTGATTGTCGATACGGCAGGTCGTTTGCATATCGATGATGACATGATGGGTGAAATCAAAGAGCTGCATGCAGCGATTAACCCGACTGAAACCCTGTTCGTGGTCGATGCCATGACCGGTCAGGATGCGGCAAACACCGCCAAAGCATTTAATGATGCCTTGCCTTTAACTGGTGTGATCCTGACCAAAACTGATGGTGATGCGCGCGGTGGTGCAGCGCTTTCAGTACGCGCGATTACCGGCAAGCCAATCAAATTCTTGGGTATGGGTGAGAAACTCGATGCCTTGGAGCCATTCCATCCTGAGCGTGTTGCACAGCGTATTCTCGGTATGGGTGATGTACTTTCTTTGGTCGAAGAACTTGAACGCAAGGTCGACAAAGAAAAAGCCGAAAAAATGGCGAAAAAACTGCAAAAAGGCGGCAGCTTCAACTTTGAAGACATGCTGATGCAGTTTGAGCAGATGAACAAGATGGGCGGCATGATGGGCTTCCTGGACAAACTTCCTGGCATGAGCAATGCCGGTCTGCAAGATGCGTTGGCGCAAGCCAATCCTGAAAAGCAGGTCAAGAAAATGGAAGCGATTATCCAGTCTATGACTATCAAAGAGCGCCGTAACCCGGACTTGATGAACCCAAGCCGTAAAAAACGTATCGCAGCAGGTTGTGGTATGGAAGTGGCAGAAGTCAACAAGCTGATCAAGCAACATGCCCAAATGGCCAAGATGATGAAAAAATTTGCCAATCCATCCGGTATGGCAAAAATGATGAAGTCACTCGGCGGCTTGCAGAAACAGTTTGGCGGCGGCGGTGGTATGGGTCCATTGTTCGGCGGCAATGACAAGAAATAAGTTTTGTTTTAAAAAAAGGCGCAATATGCGCCTTTTTTTATTGCGAATAAATCGTCAAACCGGTTTAAACAAAACAACATTTACTTACCCAAAATAAAAATCCGATCAGGCAGACTCGGGAATATCAGCACAAAATAAAGAGAAATTTCAAATGAACCAAGTAATTGTCGTACATGGTTATACTGCAAGCCCGGAAGAAAACTGGTACCCATGGATTCAGGAAAAAGCCCAACAGGAAAATGTCAGTTTAAAAGTCCTCCGGCTGGATCCATCAACTACACCGACACTGGACACCTGGGATCAGCAAATGCGTGAACAGATTGATGCAATTGATGAGGACAGTATTTTTATTGCACATAGCTTGGGAACTGTAGCCGCATTACATTACTTATCCAGAGAATTAAAACAGCAGAAAATTCAGCAACTGGTATTGATCGCGGGATTTAATGGCCGGCTGGGTCGTCTGGATGAAGTAAACCCTTTTATTGATGCCGCTGAAATCAATTTTGATTTACTCAAACAACAGGTTGCAGAGCGTGTGGTGATCTACTCCGAAGGAGATGACCGGGTTGCACCAGAATTTAGTCTGGAACAGGCGGACAGTCTGGATGCCATTGTGGTGAATGCCAAGCATCACGGACATTTTATTGATTCTCAAGGCTGTACTGATTTGCCAGAACTCTGGAAAGTAATCGAACCTTATCTGATTAAATCTTAAATTTAGGCATGTTATTGTATTCGCTAAATTTTAAAATTTAACATGAGATGGTGTTCAAAAAGGCACTTGAATTCCATCTCCAGACTGGTTAAAACTTATTTTTTGTCGACGCAATTTGCGTTCAATGATAATAAGTAAATCACTATGAAAAATATAATAAAGAAAGTCTATATCGTGCCGGATTATCAGGCGACCTCCAATGATCACTGGTACCCTTGGTTCAGTCGCCAGCTTAAAAATGCCGGTTTTGAGTCTAAACGGATTATGCTGGCCAACCCTTTTCAGCCTGATTTAGAAGAGTGGCAGCAGAATCTGAAACTGCACATTCCGCAGATGGATGAACATACCTTTTTAGTTGCACATGGCCTGAGTTGCGTCAGTGTTTTAAACTTTTTACAGGAACATTATATTCAGCAGCAACACAAGATCGGCGGCATCATTCTGGTCTCGGCCTTTGATACACCGCTGGTGGCCTGGTCAGAACTGAATAAAATACTGCAGGCTGTGCGACTCGATCTGAAAAACTTGCCGTATAGCTATAAACGTGCGGTGATGCTGATCTCCAGTAATGATCCCTATGTGCCTGCACCGATTTCCTTGCGTTTAGCACATAGCTTGAATGCACAAATTTTTGAGATCAAAAAAGCCGGGCATTTCAACAAGTCCGATGGCTTTGCCGATTTTCCGCAATTGCTGGACATTATCAAACAGTGTCTGGCAAATGAGCTGCAAAATGCTGCAGGCCTTTAAGCAAAAGATCAGGTTCAATCCGGGGCTGATACTGAGCGAGATGCTGCGCAAATAGCGGGGCATCTCCACCGGTTAAAACCAACTGTGCTGGAAAATCATGTAGTACTTTCTCAATCGTGCTGAGCAGACCCAGTAGGATGCCATGATGAACAGCATCGATGGTGTTGCGTCCAGGATTGAGTTCAGAAAAAGCGGCATCCGGGATTTTAATGCCTTTGGTATTCTGAATCAGTGAATCACGTTGCAAGTACAGATTTGGCAGAATAAAACCACCCAAATGTTGTTGTCCTTGCGCCAGATCAATGGTCAGCGCCGTACCGCAACTAATCACACAATAATTTTCATGCGCTTGCGTCGCCACTGCAAGTACCTGTAACCAGCGGTCAATCCCCAGTTGCGAAGGTTCATCATAGCCACAGATCAGACCGGCATATTCTGCTTGTACCTGAGCAAAAATCACTGGAATATGTAGACTTTCTAAAATGCTGAGAATACGCTCATTATTGATTTTATCTTGGACAGAAGATAATCCCACCTGATGCAACCCCAGTGTTTTAAAATGCTGGATCAGGCCAAGTAACAAATCAGCAGGGGACTGTAAATGTAATTCTGCTGCCTGTTCAATAATCTGATCATGTTCGGTAATCCAGTATTTGAGCCGGGTATTGCCGATATCCAACCATAATTTTTTCATTGCTGTATGCCTGTTCATCCACCATTTTTAAGGCGGAGCTGTCCCTGATAAAAGGTCTGGATTCCCTGATCGGTCAAAATCTTGACCGCACCATCGTCCTGAATCCCGAGAAAAGTACCGGAATATTGCCCTTGCACGTCAGTAAATTCAACCGTTTGTTGCATAAATGCAGCCGATCGATTGAAACGCGCCGCCAGGTTTTGACTGCCATAATTAAACCATTGCCCGGCTTGCTGAATCGCCAGATATAACTGGGCAATCAGCTCGACTCTTGAGGTATGTGATAATCCCAACTTGCTCAAGGAACTGACCTGCTGATCTGGAAGGTCAGTGGGCAGAGGATCGATATTTAAACCGACACCGACCACCACCTGTGTAGTTGAAATCGGCTCGACCAGAATGCCGCCCCATTTTCCGTGCAGACTATACAGGTCATTCGGCCATTTCACCTGTAATTCCAGGCCTTTTAAACTTGGCATTTGCAGGATATTTAACGCAATTTCTAGCGCCAGACGACCATCAATGGGTTTTTGTGTATGCAGCAATGTGCTTAAATAGACGTTCCCTTCAGGTGAAATCCACTGACGTTGACGCTGTCCACGGCCTTGGGTCTGCACATGACTGCACACCAGAACCTGCTGTACCCCCTTCGTTGCCAGTTCCCGCACATCATCATTGGTCGATGTCGTAATCGGTTTGATGAGTAAGACTTCCGGGAGTTGGCCTGCATCGCTTAATCGTTGTTGCAGTTCACGAGTTTCTACATCCATTTGAATCTAAACGTGGTAAATATCGTTATGGAGTTAATCATATATTTATTGATTGGTGCAATTGCCGGATTCACCGCAGGCCTGTTTGGGGTCGGTGGTGGTTTGATTATTGTGCCGATCCTGTACATTGTTTTTACCCAGCTTCAGCACGATCCCAGCGTGATTATGCATATGGCGGTGGGCACTTCCTTGGCAACGATTATTGTGACTTCTATCAGTTCGGTGATGGCGCATCATCAGCGAGGGGCAGTACTATGGCCTGTGTTTCGTAATCTGGCGCCAGGTCTGATTATCGGTTCTTTCCTAGGTGCGGGGATTGCCGATTATTTATCTGGTCAGGGTTTGCAGTTAATGATTGGCTTTTTTGCGGTCTGGGTGGCATTTAGAATGTTCAAGGGAGCGCATATCCAGATTGATCCGAATCAAAAATTGCCTTCAACCCCGGTACAAATTGCTGCAGGTGGTGGAATCGGTGTGGCATCGGCGATCTTTGGGATTGGCGGGGGAAGTCTGACCGTCCCATTTCTGAATCGCTGCGGAATCGTGATGCAAAAAGCCGTAGCGACCTCTGCGGCTTGTGGATTGCCAATTGCAGTCGCAGGTGCGCTGGGTTTTATCTGGTTTGGTAAACAGGCGCAAGTTACCGTACCAAATACCATTGGCTATATTCATATTTATGCCTTTATCGGGATCAGCATGATGAGTTTTTTCACGGCCAAGCTGGGGGCAAAAGTGGCACATCTGCTTTCACCGGCCGTATTAAAAAAATGTTTTGCTGCTTTACTGACCACCGTCGGCCTGTATTTTATTTATCAGGGTTTTATGGCCTGATTTAAACCTTTTAGGTTGAACTGATGTACCGTATAAGGAGAATAGATGACTATTCTCCTTTTTTATGCAATTAGGTTGGCTGTATAGACATAAGATTGTCTGACAATGTCAAAGTATTTATTGATAAAAACCCGTTTAATAGCAACATAGTCCAAACAAAGGGCTAAACCAGTATCCATAAAAATAAAGACAGGAACGGTATGCCATTAGAACAAGCGCACAGTTTGTCTGAGCAGATTGCCAAGCACATTAGCGAACAGATTATTCGCGGTGAACTGGTCGAAGGCGAACGTATACAGGAGCTCAGGATTGCCTCGGAGCTCGATGTCAGTCGGGGTTCGGTTCGTGAAGCCCTGCTTTTGCTGGAACGCACCCAGCTGATTGAAATCTTTCCGCGCCGTGGGGCGATTGTCTCGGAAATGTCGGCCTTGCAGGTGCGTGCCTTATTTGATATGACCTCGTTATTGCTCGGGCAGATGGTGCATCGCATGGCGGAAACCTGGCGGGTGCATGAAGCTGAGCGTATTCAGCTATTATTAGAGCAATTGGAAGCAGAAACCCGCCAAGGACACACTGAAAAGTTTTATGATCTGATCTTTCAGGGCATGGCCCAGCAGCATGAGATGGTCGGGAATCCTTATCTAATGCGCTACTATCAGGAACTGCTGCCTTCTTTACGTCGGAGCTATTTTTTGACCCTGAATATTTCCAGACGCGAGTTACAGGAATCTTTTGACTTATTTAAACTGGTCACTGAAGCAATTTTGATACGAAAAAGCCATCAGGCCACTTTATTTATGGAAGATTTTTGTCGACACTTGCGCAACCTTGTGTTGGAATCTCTGACACGGATGAAACAAATTGAACTCGCGTGGGCCAGACGCTCACGACGTTAAATCAGGACATTATGCGTTTAAGCAGTTTAAAACTTTCAGGCTTTAAATCTTTTGCCGACAGTACCACTTTACATTTTAAAGATAATCGTACTGCGGTCGTGGGACCGAATGGTTGTGGTAAATCCAACGTCATTGATGCCATACGCTGGGTCATGGGCGAGTCCAGTGCGCGCCAGTTGCGTGGTGGCAGCATGCAGGATGTCATCTTTACCGGAACTGCCAAGCGTAAACCGGTGGGTATGGCCAGTGTAGAACTGCGCTTTGACAATACCTATGGCAAGCTGGGCGGTGCTTATAATGCCTATAATGAACTGGCAGTACGCCGTCAGGTCAACCGCGATGGCAAGTCCGAATATTTCCTGAATGGCAGCAAATGCCGTCGTCGTGATATTACCGATATTTTCTTGGGTACCGGTCTTGGTCCGCGTTCCTATGCGATTATCGAGCAGGGCATGATTAACCGTCTGGTCGATGCCAAGCCCGATGAAATGCGGGTCTATATTGAAGAAGCGGCTGGGGTATCGCGCTATCAGGCACGTCGCCGTGAAACCATGCTACATCTGGATCACACCACACAAAACCTGTCGCGTCTGGAAGATATCGCCTCTGAACTGAAATCTCAGCTAAAAACCCTGAAACGTCAGTCGGAAAGTGCGATTCAATATAAAGAACTGGAAGGGCAGATCCGTACCATCAAGATTGAAATTCTGTCTTTTCAATGTGAGCAAAGCCAGCGTTTACAGGAAGAATATACCCTTGAGATGAATACGCTCGGGGAAAACTTTAAGCTGGTGCGCTCCGAACTGACCACCGTTGAACATGATTTAGGCAGTACAAGTGAACTGTTTCAGCGTCTGATTCAGCAATCCACCCCTTTGCAAAGCGAATGGCAACAGGCCGAGAAAAAACTGGCTGAACTGAAAATGACCCTGCAACAAAAGCAGTCTTTGTTAGAGCAAAATTCTACAAGTCTGGTCAAACTGGAACAGCAAAAAGCCCAGACCAAAGAGCGTTTGAAGTTGATTGAGCTGCAACTCGATACTTTACAGCAGCAATTTGAAGATCAGCAGGCACAGTTGCAGCAGCAAGATGGCCAGAATCAGACGCAAAGCCAGAATCTGACTGAGCTTAAATCTCAATATAGCACTGTGGCAGCGCAATTTACCCAGATCAAAACCCAGGTCGAACAGCAGCAACAGCGTAAATTACAGATGTTGGCTCAAAGCGAGCAACTGGCAAAGAATATTGAGCGGATTGAACAGCAGAAACAGACGCTCCAACAGCAAAGTGCACAGATTCAGCAACAGGCGGAGCAAGATGAGCTTGAGCAGTATCAGGCAGACAAAGCCCAAGCTGAACAGCAAATCGCTGGCTATGAAATTCAATTAACAGATTTAAGAACTCAATTCGAGCAGATTCAGGAAGAGCAGGCGAGTCGTCAACAACAGCTGATGCAGCTCAAATCTGAAATTCAGGTGCTGCATTCAGAACAGAAAAACCTCAGTCAATTGCTGACCAAAGCCAATCCACATGCCAAGGCCGATGCACTACAGCTAATGCATGTACTTAAGCTCAACGATGCAGGCAAAGACCATGCAAAGCTGATCGAAAAGTTTCTGGCAAAATGGCTGTCTGCCCAGATTCTGGCAGAGGGTGAAAACTTTCTTGAAGATCGGGCGCGTCAGTTAAAGCCATATACTGTGCAAGATGAAATTCAGATTGCCAATACGGTGTGTCTGGCCGACTGGATTGAATCTCCACAGTATTCACTGTGGCAGCAGGTTGCAGTTGTAGATTCATTAGCGCAAGCCTTGAAACTTCAAACTGGGCTTTTGCAAGGTCAGACCCTACTCAGTCTGGATGGCTATCAGGTTGGGCCTGATTGGGTGATTGCGCTGGATTATGATGAATCGAGCCAAGCCGCTCAGGGCGCATTGAGTCATCGTATCCGTCTGGAGGAAATCCAGCTTCAGTTATCAGCACTGAATACCCAACTTAGTCAGGCTGAAGAGCAACTGCCTGAACTGAATACTCGGGTGAAGGATTTACAAACCCAGATTCAAACGATCAGTGAGCAGCACAAGCACACACAAAAGCAACTGCAACAACTCGATGTCAATATTGCCAAAGTACAAAGCAGTGCTCAGGCTTTCGCATTACAAAAGCAGCAATTACAGCATCAGCTGCAACAACTCGATGAGCAGCTAGAAGAAGATGCCATGCAGAAAGACGATCTGGAAATTGATCTGCATGCTCTGAATATTAAGCTGGAACAAGCGCTACCAAATTATAAAACCCTGCAATTCCAGCTGGAAGCATTGAGCACTCAGTTAGATGACTCGCAGCAGCTTAGCCAGCAAGCGCAGCAGGAACTGGAACTGCTGCGCCGTCAAAGCGTACAGAGTCAGCAGCAGATTGAATTACTGGAAAAAGATCAGGTATTTTTAATAGAACAGTATCAACAAATTACTGCACAAATCGAGCAGGCCAAGAAATTTGTCGATCCGGTACAGCTGGAATTGCCTGCTTTACAGAGCCAGTTTAATGAACAGGCGCAGATCACTGAAAAGCTGCAAAAAACCTGGACCGACTGGCAGATCGAATTAAATCAGGTGCAGAGCAAACAGCAGCAGCTGACTGAACAGCGTCACAGTTTCCAGCAGCAGGATGAAAAACTGCGTACAGCACTGGAAGCCAAACGTCTGGCCTGGCAGGCAGCCAAATCTGATTTGCAGCATTATTCAGAACAATTAAAAGAACTGAATCATGAAGTCATCAGTGGCTTGAATATTGATGTCAAAAACCATCAGGCCAAACTGGAAAAAGCTCAGGCGCAGTTCGATAAGCTCGGTGCAGTGAATCTGGCGGCTTCTGAAGAATATGAAGAAGTCTCGAAACGCTATGAGGAACTGAGCCACCAGATGCAGGATCTGGAAAATACTGTAGAACAGTTGCAGGCTGCGATGAAGAGTATTGATCAGGAAACCCGCAAACTGTTTATGCACACCTTTAACCAGGTCAATGCAGAACTGCAACAGCTGTTTCCTAAAGTGTTTGAAGGTGGCGAAGCGAGTTTAAGCCTTGAAGATGGCTGGCAATCGGGTGTAAAACTGATGGCCCGACCACCGGGTAAACGAAACAGCTCATTGGCCTTACTCTCTGGTGGAGAAAAGGCCTTAACCGCATTAGCATTGGTATTCGCGATTTTTCGCCTAAATCCGGCTCCTTTTTGTGTACTGGATGAAGTCGATGCACCGCTGGATGATGCCAACGTAGGACGTTTTTGTAATTTAGTGAAAGAACTTTCTGAACACGTACAATTTATTTATATTACCCATAACAAACTTGCAATGATGATGGCGACTGATCTTCTAGGTGTAACCATGCCTGAACCGGGAACCTCAAAATTAGTGACAGTAAATTTGGAACAGGCAAAAGAATACGGCTTAGCTGCGGAGGTATAATATGGAAATCACCACCATTATCGGGATTGTGATAGCAATTGTCATCATGCTGTTCGGCATCAGAATGCTGTTCAAAAAACCTGTAGAGGCTGTACCGTCACTGGATGCCAACCTGCATATCGATCCTGACAGCCAGACCCCTGTCATTCCAAGGCATGTGCGTTCGCAACTGGCGAAACAGGAAGCAGAACCGGCACAGCGTGTAGAGCCAAGCCTGCGTGTAGAAGAACCGGCCCCTGAAAAGCCCTCAGCATTTCGCAAGCCTGAACCGATCTTGGCTGAGCCAGCAGTGCTTGAGACAGCTGCAGCGGTCGAGCCGAGTCCAGTGACCGAAGCTGAAGTCGTGGCAAGTTCTGCAAGCACAGAAGCAGCCGAAACATCAGTGGAGCAAAAGCCGGCCGAAGTAGAAGCGGAAAATAACCAGACGGAAGATAAAGATACCGCTGTTGAATTCAGTCTGAACAGCAGTATTGAAAAAGCGGAAATTTCTGAATTTAATGATGAAAGCAGTATTCTGGATGCTCATCTGCATGAACAGAAAATAGTGGATGAAGAAAGTGCCTTATCCAATGCTGAAACGATTATTTCATTGCATATCTATCCGCAAGGCCGGGTACTTTCAGGTGATAAAACCCTGAAAGTCTTGTTGAAATATGGTCTGCGTTATGGCGAACTGGCCTGTTTCCACCGCTATAGTGAAGATGATTCAAAACTGCTGTTTTCGGTACTGCAAATGACGGATACCGGCATGGAAGGTTTTGATCTGGAAACTCTCTCGACTCAGGAAGTCAAAGGTCTGGCCTTCTTCCTGGCTTTGCCGCATAGCGATGTACAAAATGCCTTTGATACCATGGACAGTATTTCACGTCTGATTGCCCGTGAAGTGGATGGTCTGGTCTACGATCAGAACCAGCAGGAATTTACACCACAATTACGTGAATTCTGGCGCCATCAGGCGATTGATTATCGTGCTGGACAAGGTACGGAAGTTTAAGGCTGCTTTGTTCAATCTCCAAGTTGAATCTGTAGACTGCAATTTTTATAATAGCCAAAAGCTGAATATTCTACAGGGCGGATTTTCCGCCCTTTTTTATGGTGAAATTATGACCCAAGATGCCACTGTCATTGCGCAAATGCGTCAACTGATTCAACTGCTTGCCAAGCATAACCATGCTTATTATGTGATGGATCAACCGAGCATTGAAGACAGTGAATATGATCAGCTCTTTCATCAGCTCAAAGCCTTAGAACAACAATATCCTGACCTGATCCAGTCCGATAGCCCGACAGATAAAGTGGGTGGGCAGGCGCTTTCAAAATTTGTGACCGTAACACACGCTGTGCCGATGCTGTCATTAGGCAATGTCTTTAATCAGGAAGATCTGCTGGCTTTTGCCCGCCGTATTGAAGAACGTTTGCCAAATCAAAAAATTGAATATGATGTGGAACTGAAATTTGATGGTCTGGCCATTTCACTCTGGTATGAGCATGGCGTATTGACGCGTGGGGTGACACGCGGCGATGGGGAAACCGGTGAAGACATCACCCAGAATGTCAGAACCATTCGCAACCTGCCGAAACTTTTATCTTCGGTGAATGGCATCATTCCCGATTTGCTGGAAGTACGCGGCGAAGTGTTGATGCCAAAATCCGGTTTTGAAAAACTGAATGCAGCCAATGCCGCCAAAGGTGAAAAGACCTTTGCTAATCCGCGTAATGCTGCGGCAGGAAGTTTGCGTCAGCTGGACCCGAATATTGCTGCCTCGCGGCCATTGGCTTTTTATGCTTATGGGATTGCTCAGTGCGTGCCGCATCATGGACAAACCACTATGTCCGCCAGTCTGGAATGGTTACATCAGTTCGGTTTTGCGGTTGGCGAGCGTCACTTTATCTGTGACAGTATTCAGGACGTGCAAAAGGTCTACGAACAGATCATTGATGAGCGTGCCAGTCTCAGTGTCGAAATCGATGGCATGGTAATCAAGGTTAATGACCTGAAACAGCAACAACAGCTTGGTTTCCTGAGCCGTGAACCGCGTTGGGCCACCGCCTATAAATTTCCGGCAGTTGCAGCACTGACTACGGTAGAAAATATTAATTGGCAAGTCGGTCGTACTGGAACATTAACTCCAGTCGCGCGTTTGAATCCGGTCGCTGTCGGCGGAGTAACAGTATCTAATGTAACCCTGCACAATATTGGCGAAATTCACCGTCTGGATGTGCGTATTGGCGATACAGTTAGTGTTTATCGTAGTGGCGATGTGATTCCTAAAGTTGAAAAAGTCTGGCCGGAATTTCGCCCGGTTGATGCAGTCGAAGTGCATTTACCTGAGCAATGCCCAGTCTGTGATTCACCCGTGGTCATGCCGGAAGGTGAAGCATTGGCCCGTTGCTCTGGCGAACTCTATTGTGCTGCGCAGCGGATCGAAACCATTCGTCACTTTGTGTCGCGTAAGGCCATGGATATCGAAGGGCTGGGTGATCGCTGGGTAGAGTCACTGCTACATCTAAATCTTTTAAAAGATGTCTCAGATATTTACCATCTGCATGAACATCGTGAGACTTTGCTCGGTATTGAAAAGATGGGCGCCAAATCGGTTCAGAATCTTTTGGATGCCATTGAAAACAGTAAAAAGACCACACTGGCTGCTTTTATCTATGCACTCGGTATTCGTGGGGTGGGTGAAACCACGGCACGTATGCTGGCCAATACTTTCCAGACCTTGGAGGCATTGCGTCAGGCAGATCTGGAGGCTTTAAAGAAAACTCCGGATGTAGGCGATATTACTGCGGAATGGATTCTGGATTTCTTCAAGGCGCCACATAATCTGGAAGTTCTGGATCGTTTACTGGCTGCCGGTATTCACTGGGATGCACCGATTGCACCAACGCGTCAGCCATTGAACGGCGAAAGCTGGGTGGTCACCGGAACTTTAAGCAGTATGGGGCGGGATGATGCAACCCAGTTATTGCAAGCCTTAGGTGCGCGAGTCAGTGGTAGTGTGTCCAGTAAAACCAAATGTGTGGTTGCAGGTGAAAAAGCTGGCTCAAAACTGGATAAAGCAGAAAAACTGGGTATTCCAGTGATCAATGAACAACAGTTTATTGGCTTGATGCAAGACTATGGTCAGCTTGAAGCCTAAATCTCTGCACATTTCATGAAAGAATAAGAGTTAAAAAAGCCACCTTCGGGTGGCTTTTTGCATAAAAAGATTAAGGAATATATTTTTTCACAACACCATCATCGAGTAGCTGCTGGAAATGTTCAACCAGACTTTCTTTCACCGGACGATACTCAATGCCGAGCTCATTTTTACTTTTCTGGGCATTAAAGAAAATTGGATAACCCATATTTAGCTCTACAAATTTGCGGCTAAAACCTGCTACAGGTCCGAACATTTTGAAAGCTGCCTTCGGCAATTGATTGCGCGGGAACGGAAACTTATTGCCAAAATATGCCCGTAGAATTTGGCCCATTTCCAGCAGGCTCAAGCTTTCACTACAAATGATATAACGGCCATGCGCTTTTGGATTAAACGCCGCACGGATATGCGCTTCAGCGACATCCTGAACATCGACGACGCCATTCCACATCGGCGGGACACCAAGCAAAGTCATGCCGTTGGCAAACTGTTGCAGGACTTCTACACTACCGGATTGGGTATTTGGCGTTAAGGATTGACCAAAAACCAGTGCCGGATTGATACAGACCAGATCCCAGCGATCCTGTGCTTCAGCCATTTCCCAGGCTTTGCGCTCTGCCATGACTTTGGAATAAGGATAAGGCTGATGTGTGGCCGAACTGGTGGTATTCCAGTGTGATTCATCAAAACTGTTATTTTTAGTTTGTAGAATATCAATGGCATCGCCATAGGTGGATGCGATACTCGATGTCACGATCACGCGTTTCACTGCTTCAGTCTGATTGACACTATTCAGTACATTTTCAGTGCCTAATACCGCAGGTTCGATAATATCTTTGACTGCATCTTTATAGTTGGTGACCACAAAAGGTGAGGCCATATGAAAGACAATTTCACAACCTTGCATCGCCTGATCAAAAGAACCCGGGCTTAATAAATTGGCCTGAAATAACTTGAGAGTTCCCGGTGTGCTGTCGGCAATTTTTTCTAAATGGGCAAAGCTTTTACTTTTATTTAGGTCACGTACCGTGGCATGTACAGTATAGCCTTGCGTGAGTAATTTCTGGATGACCCAGCTGGCAATATAACCCGATGCACCGGTAACCAGAACAGGCGCTGTTGTTTGTGGATGTGTCATATCGGAACCGTTGTTGTTTTAAATTTGTGTGAATGATAAGCGAAATTTAAGCATGAAGTACGCCAATGCAGTGATGTTTATACAAAAAGAATGAATCTGTCTGGTCAAAATTAAGATTTACAAATTTTAACGCATGTGTTTATTTGCCGGTTTTAGGTTATTGCCAAGCGTAATGAAAATGCAAAGTGTTGTTTTATAAATGGGATTTCATTAAGAACGAAGTGTAAATGCAAGTACTTCTCATTTTAATTATATAAAAATCAAATATTTAACCATGGTTAAGCTTTGCAAATTCAATTGCTTTTCGCCATAATAGCAAAATACAGGTAGGGAGTTATTCAAATGCGCGGAAATCCAGAAGTCGTAGATTATTTAAATATGTTGATCGGTGGCGAACTGGCTGCTCGTGACCAATACTTGATTCACTCTCGTATGTATGAAGATTGGGGATTGACCAAAATCTTTGAACGTATCGATCACGAAATGCAAGAAGAGTCCCAGCATGCGGATGCGATTATCCGTCGTGTTCTGTTCCTTGAAGGAACGCCAAACATGCAGCGCGATGACGTTGAGATTGGCGAGGATGTGGTGAGCTGCCTGAAAGCCGATCTAAAACTTGAATATCATGTGCGGGAAAAACTGGCGCAGGGCATCAAACTGTGCGAAGAGAAAGGTGACTATATCAGCCGTGATATGTTACGCCAGCAAATGTCGGATACCGAAGAAGACCATACTTACTGGTTAGAAAAACAATTGCGCTTAATCGAACTGATTGGTCTGCAAAATTATATTCAGTCACAGATGTAAAACCGGATGAATAAAAAACCCAGCACATGCTGGGTTTTTTATATCTTGAAAATACTTAGTTGTTATTACTCATAATGCCAATTTTTTTGACCTCCAGCCTTTGAGCTGCCGCCATGACCATAGCGATATGTTTATATTCAGTGGCACGATCCGCCTTGATTTTAATCTGATCCTGATCCGCTTTTCGCGCTACTGTCTTGAATAAGTTTTCCAGAGCTTGGGTATTTGCTACCGGCTGTTCATTCCAGAAAATCTTACCTTGTGCATCCAGACGTAATTCCACCAGCTCAGGCGGTTTTTCATCGGTTACAGGAGGCGTTCCATTCGGTAGATCGATATTAATCGAGTTATTCGGCAAAGGAATTGTGATAATAAACATAATCAGCAAGACCAGCATGACATCAATCAGTGGCGTCATGTTGACATCTAACATCACATCATCATCTTGATTTGAACCAACATTCATACCCATAAACTTAATCCCTCTTTGTGCTTAAGGTGTAGCGGGCGGAGTGGTGACAAAAGCAATTTTGCCAATACCGGCCTGTTGGGTGGTACTAATCACCTGATCAATTGCTTCATAAGGTGTTAACTGATCACCACGAATATGCACTTCAGGCTGCGGACGTTTCTGTGCTTCTGCCTGTAAACGGCTCAGTAAAACTGTTTTATCTGCAATATAAATTTCGTTCCAGAAAATATCGCCAGTTTTATTGACAGCCAGCTGAACATTTTCTGGCTTGGTTTCATACAGTACATTTCTTTCTTCGGGCAGATCGACTGGTACGGTATGAATGGCAACCGGTACAGTAATCAGGAAGATAATGAGCAGAACCAGCATAATATCAACCAAAGGTGTGGTATTAATGGTTCCAATTACCTCATCATCGCTGTCGTTTGAATTGACCATCATTCCCATGGCTGATACCTCACTCTTACTTCACGTCACGATTGACAGGATTATTGGTCGTAATTTCGCCGCTGAGTAATACTGCGTGTAAATCAGAACCAAAGGTACGTACTTCTTCCATGACCGCTTTATTACGGCGAGTCAACCAGTTGTAGCCGAGTACCGCAGGAACTGCGACCGCAAGACCGATTGCAGTCATGATCAGTGCTTCACCAACCGGGCCGGCAACTTTATCAATGGATGCTTGCCCTGAAACACCAATGGCAGTCAATGCATGGTAAATCCCCCAAACGGTTCCGAAAAGTCCAACGAAAGGTGCGGTAGACCCGACTGTCGCAAGGAAGGCCAGGCCACCACTCAGATGGTTCTGGATTTTGTCGATCGCACGGGAAATTGAGATAGTGACCCAGGTATTGAAATCAATACGCTCAAGTAGTGTACCGCCATGATTTTTAGTTGATTTAATCCCTTTTTCCGCAATAAAACGGTAGACGCTGGCTTCGTCCAGATTCTCGGTTGCATTATCTAGAGAAGATGATTCCCAGAATTGATGTTCAGCTTCCTTGGCTTGCTTACGGATCTTACTTTGCTGTAAACATTTGCTGATCATGATGTACCAGGTACCGATCGACATGACCACCAGAATAAACAAAGTGATTTTAGAAACAATATCACCTTCTTTCCACATGGCTTCTAGGCCATAAGGATTGTATCCAGCTTTTTCATCGCTAGCTTCAGCAAGCAGTGGCGGTGGGGTCCGTGTAGCCGCTGTTGCAGGTGTTGTTACCGCTGTTTCAGTAACAGCACTGGTATTTGGTGTAGTGGACTGTTCTGCAAAAACTGCTTGTAGAGGTAATAAAGTGCTCATGGCAATTACACCGGCAGCAGTCATGTTTTTTAAAGGTTTTAGTGATTTTTTCATCATAGATCTCCTGATTTTTTTCTTTATCTGTTGTATCTGTTAGTCAAGGACAAATTCATAGGGAATGTCATACCAAGATTCTTGCGGCTCGCCATTTTTCATTGCTGGCTTGAAAGTACATAAACTAAAGGCCTTGGATGCTGCACGATCCAGCGCACGACTACCGCTCGACTTTTTCACTTTGGCATCCTGGACCTTGCCGGTGGTATTTACATATACAGAGATCAAGACTTCACCTTGTTCTTCATTCATTAGTGCATCACGTGGATAGTCTGGGCGTTTACAACCTGCTTCACCTTGTGAAACACCACGAGTGACACCAGCGGGTGGAGGGGCTGGTGCTGGAGCGGCTGCGACTACTGGAGCCGGTGCTGCTATCGGACTTGGTGAAGGATTCGCTGCAACGGGAGTAGGCACTGCAACAGTTGTCGGTTGGGTTGGCGTTGGAAGTGTTTTCTGTACAGGAACTACTTTTTCAACCGGTTTCACCTCAGGCACTTGTGCCACTTTTTCCACGATTTTTGGTGGTTCAGGGGGTGTTTCTTTTGGTGGCTCAGGTTCAGGCGGTTTGATATCCTGAATGATCATCAGTTCTACCGGCTGTTCCGTTGGTTTAATAATGTCTTTTGCCATACCAGCCATGAGTACCAGGCCCACCAGGATATGCAAAAAAACAACGACCCCAATACCAGTCAGTTTTTTGGCGGAGTTTTTTTCTAAGTCTTCAAACTTTGTGCCCATCATGACTCCTAGAATTTAAGACAAACAGGAAATAGTGCACTGATGAGAATTTTTTTTGATTACAGGCAGCATTATTTTTTGTTTGGCTAAAATTAAACGGGGAAAACCGCAAACACCGCTTGGCAGCAGTGTTTGCGAAGTAATTAATTAAAAGAATTTATAGGTACCACGTAAGAAGTAAGCGCGGCCTGTTGGATCGCTGTAACGTGGGTCATAACCGTATTGGAAGTTATCCATTACGTCAGAGGCAGGTGGTTCTGCATCGAACATATTTTTAATACCGGCAGTTAGCTCCAGATTTTTAAATCCTTTGTAAGTGCCAGAAATGTTGTATACGGTGTAGTCAGCAACATCGCGTTCTTCTGAATAGTCTTCATAACCACGAACGAACTGTTGTTCAAACACCATTCTCCAGTTTTCATAAGACCAGTTCACGTTTGCAGTATGTTTCCAGCGAACCACTGCTGGGTCATCATAAACACCGACATAACCTTCCCACTCACCGCCTGGTTCATCCTGGTAATCCATTTGAATCACATAAGTACCGTCAATACCGAAACCGAAGCGGCCAGTTGACGTCATTGGAGAAAGATAGTTCAAACTCAAATCAATACCTTGGGTTTTCAAGCCACCGGAGTTAATCAAGTTAGTTGAGATATGGTCAATACGCCCTTCTGCATTACGAACAAAGTATTGAGCATACTTTTCTGGATCACCAAAAATTGATGATTCACCAATCGTTCCAATTAGGTTTTCAATTTCGATATTGTAGTAATCGGCAGTGAAAACTAAGTTTTTGATCGGTTCAAAGACAAAACCAGCCATGTAAGATGTTGACTCTTCTGGACCTAGTTCAGAATTGCCGCCTTGTGTACGGATAAACTGGGTATTACATTCAGTTTGGTATCTGGTTTCAGTTGGTGTACCACCCGGGCAAAGAATCGGGTCGTTATATCTTGCACCAGTCCAGGTTCTGACCGAAGGAGCATTGACGTCATATAAGCTTGGTGCACGGAAACCGGTACTGTAAGAAGTACGGAACATGAGTTCTTTAACTGGTTCCCAGCGTAAGGCCACTTTAGGATTAAAGGTGTCACCAAAATCGCTATAGTCATCATAACGAGCAGCCAACTGTAATTCCAGGTTGGTCAATAAAGGTACTTGGAATTCAGTGAATACTGCGCTAATGTCACGATCGCCTGAGCTTTTTGGTTTATTTGGATCAATACCAGAACCTGGAACTTGAGCAACAATTTCAGAATTTACAGTTGCTTCCCAGTCTTGTTTGGAGAAACTACCGCCGAAAGCAAAACCAACATCACCTGCAGGAAGTGTGTAGATTGGACGACTCACGGTAAAGTCAATTGTAGTTGAATCTAAAGATGCCTGATTGGTATCGCCTTTGACATCAAAAGTGTTCCAAAGACCTTGATCCTCTGGCGCTTGTGGTCCAAATGGGTTCAAAGTTCCATTATCAAGTGCAGCCTGAACTCGACTACGGTTTAAATACCCACTTACGAAACTATCGGTTGCCTCACTTTTTGTGTAAGTGATACCCCCGTTCATGTCCCAACCGTATGCTTCACCTTCGATCCCAGCGAAGATACGGTTCGATTCGTTAATTGACTTAGAAACACGGTTGCCGCCTTGTGAACGTAGATACAGTTGCAGGGTGTTAGTCGTCAAACCATCAAATGCTGGGGTAATGCCTTTACCTGGATAATATTTACTAGCATAAGGCAAGGTCACACTACGGCTATAAACATCAGGCGCGATTGAAGTGGTTACTTCATCACGTGCATAGATATATTCACCAATTGCATTAAAGTTGTCTGATAGTTTGAAGGTTGCACGACCTAATGCAGAAAGATTTTCTTGTTCAGGCACAATACCAATAACAGTTTGGGTATTTAGATAACAGAAGCCATCTTCAGGTACAGTATCTTTGGTATTTAAACAGTCATCCCCATAAGGGTTGCCTAATATCCCTTCAGGATTACCATCTTCATCCAATGGACCACCATTAGGATCGTAGAAGTTTGCAGGGAAAGCATTTGCTGAACTGCCATCAATTCCTAATTCAGGAAGTACCCCACCACGGCGGCTGACTTTACGGTCTTTTGCCCAAATCGTATCTTGTTTTCGGTAATCGATCACACCGTAGACATTAAAACCTTGTTCATCTAGATCGCCATATCCCCCAAAAATCGAAACGTCAATTTTTTCGCCGCCTTTTTCTTCAGGAATTTGACCACCTAAAGTAATGCCCACGCCTTCATATTGCTTTTTCGTAATAAAGTTGATTACACCACCCACTGCATCTGCACCATAGACTGCAGATGCGCCGTCACGTAAGACTTCAATGCGCTCTACCAATGCGAGAGGGATGTTGTTTAAGTTGGTTGAATCGGTACCAAATGCACTGCTTGCAACACGGCGACCATTAATTAAAACTAAAGTTTTATCCGAACCAAGACCACGTAAATTTGCTGTTGAACCACTGGTATTACTGGCACCGACATTTTGTGCTGTGACATAACTTGCTTGGTTGGCACTGACTTTCATCAATGCTTCTTCTACAGTGGTTACCCCCTGATTCACCAGATCTTCACCTTTAATAATCGTGATTGGTGAGGCGCTTTGTGCGGCTACACCTTTAATAGATGATCCAGTAACTCGCACTTTCTCAACCTTGGTAGGTTGTGCAGCGGAGTTTTCTGGTTCATCTGCTGCATGTGCCAAAGACAAGCACATCATACTTAAGGTAAGCGTACTTAACTTGAGTATTGTCTTGCCAACTGTTGGAGCCCCCATAGATCCGACCAATTTGTTTTTTTTCATCGTAATTTTCACCCTTTTGTTATGTGAAGTAGTGCTGGGAGGACTTAAGCAAAGCGAATGCCAACTTATAAATTATTAACTTTAAAAAACATTAAGTAATTGAAAGAATTATATTTAATTTGGTTTTTTTAGAGATTTACTAAATTCTGATGAAGAAATATTAAGAGAGTAGGGTTTAAAATCTGAAGAAAGTCTCTATAGGAAACCATGAGAAAGTAAAAAATAAATATTTAATGAATAAGAATGGAATCTAAAACTGAAAGGGAAATTGAATAAAGTTCAATCATGGTGCATGATTTTTACATAAAATATACAATAATTTAATAAGATAATAATTATATATTTCATTTGCTTATGTATGTATTTTCTTGGGTTGAAGTAGTGGGAGGATGCAATAATATGAAACAGGTCTGGTTTATTTTTGTGCAGACTAGGCTTGGAGCTAGATTTTAAGAATAAATATTAAATTAATGATTCATGGAAAATATTATGTTATTGATAATGTTTTAAATGATTAATAAAAATAAGCTTTTTTGAGTTAATAACAGGAAAAAATCGTTATTTTTCGAGGATGGCATGAAATTCGCTTTGTTCATTTTATTCCATCTGTCCAGCTTTGACCCATCCATTGAAGCAAATATGGGATGATGTGTTAAAGACTTCCTATAGCAATAAAACTTCAAGATCAAGAATAGGTACAAATTTGAAATCAGCATTTTTCAGTATGACAATTTTGGCCTTGGCCATGACTACGGGGCAAACCTCTTGGGCAAAATCATCTGCACATCCGGATAAAGTTTTAAACCTGGCCTTCGAAGCACCTGATGACGGTTTTGATATGGTCAAAACCTATAATTTTTATAGTGGTAGCGTTGCTGAAGCTATTTTTGAGCCTTTGTTACGTTATGACTATCTGGCGCGGCCTGCAATCTTGACTCCAAATACAGCCGAATCTTTACCCAAGGTTGAGCAGGATGGCAAAGTCTATACCTTTAAAGTCAAGCCGGGAATTTATTTTAGTCCTGATCCTGTATTTCAGGGTAAGAAGCGTGAACTGGTGGCGCGTGATTATATCTACTCCATGCAAAGGATTATGGATCCCAAAAATCATTCTCCATCTTTTTCTTTTATCGAGGGAAAAATCCTTGGGGCAGAGCAGGTCATCCAGCAAGCTAAAAAAACCGGCAAGTTCAACTACGATGCACCTATTCCCGGTTTAAAAGCACTAGATAAATATACCTTACAAATTACCCTGACCCGTTCCGATCTGAATTTTCCGTATATTTTGGCCTATGTGGCTTTTAGTGGTACCGCACGGGAAGCGATCGAACATTATGGTCATCGGGCAGGTCAGCATCCGGTTGGAACAGGAGCGTATCAGTTACACAAATATGTGCCGCGTAGCCGTATTGAACTGACTGCCAACCCGAATTATCGCGGTTTTGTCTGGAACTTTAAGGGCGATGGTTCCGAGTGGGATCAACGTATTGTCAAAGCCATGCAAGGCAAGCAGATGCCGCAAATTGGCAAGGTCAAAATCAGTATTATTGAAGAGGAACAGTCTCGCTGGCTGGCTTTAAAGTCTGGACAACTGGACTATGACAAACTCACTGCGAGCGGCGCCGAACAGGCACTGGAAAATAAGCAGCTGAAAAGCGAATACAAGAAAAAAGGCATCCTGCATTATCCAAATAAAGAACCGGAAATTACCTATACCATCATGAATATGCGTGATCCGTTAATTGGTGGAAATTCACTGGAAAAAATTGCCTTACGTCGTGCTCTCGCCTTGTCCTATAACCAGAAAGAAGCTATCCAGCAGTTGTACAAAGGTCATGCCGATAAAGCTGAAATGATTTTGCCAGAGGGAGTGGGGGGACATGACCCAAAGTATAAAAGCAGTATTGCTTATAACCCCTTACTGGCCAATAAACTGCTTAACCGCTTTGGCTATAAGAAAGGCGCTGATGGTTACCGCACCTTGCCCGATGGCAAACCTTTGATACTAAAAATGAATTCAACCAGTTCAAGCTCTTCGGTGATTTCTGCAGAATTATGGAAAAAGAATCTGGATGCGATCGGGGTGCGAATTGAGTTCAAGGTTAGTAATTTTGCTGACAATTTAAAAGAAGCCACCCAATGCAAGCATATGATGTGGGGTGGAGCCTGGATTGCGGACTATCCGGAAGGGGAAAACTTTGCCCAGTTACTGTATGGGCCAAATGCGCAGCAAGGCAACCTGAGTTGCTATACCTCCAAAACTTATGATGCACTGTACCAGACCGCGATGAAACTGCCGCCGCAGCAGCGGGCGCCATATTATGAGCAGATGAACCGTCAGATGGAGGCCGATAATCCATGGATTCTGCACAATACCCGTATACGCAACTGGTTGATTCATCCGCATGTGCAGGGCTTTAAAGCCCATCCGGTGACCAGAGCAGTTTGGCAATATATGGATATTGAACCTGTTAAAAAATAACTTGAGAAGATTAAGAACCATATGAATGTGAATACAAATGCTTTAAAAAAACTGGCTCGTGGGGTGTTAGTGGCTGGTTTGATGATGGCAGGGGTTGCGTCCACATGGGCTGCCAATCCTGCCAACCCGAATAAAGTTTTAAAAACAGTATTTCCGGCGGCTGAAACCGGTTTTGATCCGGGTTATATCCATGACCGTTATTCAGCCAAGATTAATGCCGCGATTTTTGAGACCTTATTTACCTATGACTATCTGGCCTCGCCGGCAAAATTAGTGCCATTAACTGCAGTCAGTCTGCCTCAAGTCAGTGCGGATGGCCTGACTTATACCATCAAAATCAAAAAGGGCATTTACTTTGCCGATGATCTGGTTTTCGGCGGTAAAAAACGTGAACTGACTTCGTATGACTATGCCTATAGCTTGAAACGTCTACTGGACCCAAAGCTGCATTCACCGAACAGCTGGTTGCTGGATGGCCGAATTAAGGGGCTGGACGCATGGATGGCCCTAACCAAAAAAAATGGCAAAGCCTATGAAAATCCGTTTGAAGGTATTCAGACCCCAGACCGCTATACCTTGATATTAAAGCTGAATAATCCGGATCAGAACTTTCCAATGTTGCTGGCACATGGGCCGGCCGCTGCAGTAGCTCGTGAAGTGATTGAAAAATATAAAGACAAAGCGGGTTGGGTCATGAATAGGCCAGTGGGAACTGGTCCTTATGTGCTCAGTCGCTGGACACCAGGCTCACGGATTATCTTAAAACCAAATCCAGCTTATCGTGGTTTTGTCTGGGACTTTAAAGCCAGTGGTGCAGAAGATCAGGCTATTGTAAAAGCCATGCAGGGCAAAAAAATGCCTCAAATCGGCACTATTGATGTGCGTATTATTGAAGAAGCGCAATCCCGGATGCTGGCATTTAAGAAAAATGAACTGGACCTGCTCGAAATTGAGGGCGATATCGTCGTACAGGCCCTTGATGGCGATAAATTAAAGCCTGAGCTGGCCCAGCAGGGGGTGAAGCTGTCACGTATTTTAGAGCCCTCCATTAGTTACCATTACTGGAATATGCAAAACCCGGTCGTGGGTGGTTTCGCGCCAGAAAAAATTGCCTTACGTCGTGCCATGGCGATGGCATTTTCTGTAGAAAACATGATCAATGTATTACTTAAGGGAGATGGAGCAAAACTGCACATGCCTATTCCCCCAGGAGTAGCAGGTTATTCACCGTCCTATAAAAGCAGTATTCCCTATTCAGTCAAAGCAGCCAACATGTTGCTCGACCGCTATAACTACAAGATCGGTGCAGATGGCTGGCGAAAGACGCCTGAAGGTAAACCTCTGGTGATTGAACTGATTACTGGGAATACCAGTCGGGGCCAGCAGCAGGGTGAATTCTGGAAAAAGACCCTGGACAGTATCCATATTCAGCTGACCAGTAAGGCCATGCCATTCGCTGAAGGCATCAAGCTGGAAAAGCAATGTAAAACCATGTTTAAGAGTTCTGCATGGATTGCCGATTATCCGGATGCTGACAACTTTATGCAGTTGTTCTATGGCAAGAATATCAATGTCACCAACAATGCCTGTTTCAAGCATCCTGAATTCGACCGTCTATACGAACAAACCCAGAGCATGCCGCCTGGACCGGAGCGTGATCTGCTCTACCGCAAAATGACCCGGATTCTGGAAGTCAACATGCCGACCTTGATGCTCTATAGCACCTACCGTAACGCTTTGACCCAACCCCAAATTATTGGACATAAGTCCCATCCGATTCTGTCTTCAGAATGGATGTATATCGATATTAATACGAAAAAGTAAGAAAAAATCTGGAGATGAATATGAAATCAAAATCTTTAAAATTAAGTACCTTATGTTTAATGATGATGGGGGGATATCAAGGTGTAGCGGCAGATACCCAAGTACAGCTGCTGCCATTATTCAAGGCTGCAGAAATTCCGTCTTTATGTGATGCCAGTCTGGCCTCGATGCAAAAAGATATCCAGATATTTGAAAATAAGAAAATTAAAAATAAAGCCAAGGCAGGGCCTTATCTGGCTGAATGGGATGAGTTGCATGCCAAAGCCCGGGATTTCGGTGCAGCAGTAGGGCTGTACAGTAATGTCGATCCGGATCCTGTATTGCGTCAGGCAGCCGATGACTGTGAACTTAAAATCAGCAAATACCAGACCACCCTGTATCAGAATCCGAAACTGTATGGACAGTTCAAAAAACTGAAAACCAGTGATCCGATTGATCAGAAATTTTTAGAAGATATTCTGGAGCAGTTTGAAAACACCGGGGTACAACTCAGTGCAGAAAAACAGAAACGATTGAAAGAAATTATTGAAGAAAGTACCAAACTGGGACAGGATTTTTCCAAAAATGTGCGGGATAACCCTGAAAAAGTTGAATTTACTCCAGCTGAAATGAAAGGCCTGCCAGAAAGTTACATCGCAAATTTAAAGAAAAATGAAAAGGGCAATTATCTGCTTGGCTTTGATTATCCGGAATATCAGCCTTTTATGGAGCTGGCAGAAAGTGATGAAGCACGCAAACGTTACCAGACCGCTTACACGCGTCGCGGGACTGAACAAAACCTGCAATTCATGAAAAAGGCCATTGATCTGCGTTATGAAATGGCACAACTTTTTGACAAGGAAAGCTATGCCCATTCTGCGCTTGAATTCCGCATGGCCAAAACTCCGGAAGCAGTGAACGGTTTTCTGGATGAGGTTTATGCCAAAGTTGCACCTCTAGAAAAGCAGGATGTAGAACAATTACGCCAGTTCAAGGCTGAAACTTTAAAAGTTCCACTAGAGAAAGCAGAAATTACACGCTGGAATCAGGGTTACTGGAGTGAAAAACTGCGTCAGGCCAAATACAAGGTAGACCAGGAAAAATTGCGGGATTATTTCCCGACAGAAGCATCGCAAAAATGGTTATTCGCTATTTCTTCGGAACTCTATGGCATTGAGTTCAAGCCGGTGAAAGTTAAGGCCTGGCATGATGAAGTGGAATATTATGCGGTACATGACAAAGCTACGGGCGAATTTCTGGGCGGATTATATGTCGATAAATACCCGCGTGAAGGCAAATATGGGCATGCAGCTGTCTGGGGAGCTTATGGCGGCAGTACCCTGAATCAGCGTCGTCCGGTATCGGTACTGGTGACCAATTTTAACCGTAAGGGCTTGAACAGCAACGAACTGGAAACCTTTGTGCATGAAATGGGTCATGCCTTGCACGGGATTCTATCGAAAACCCGCTATACAGAACAATCTGGTACTTCGGTAGAGCGTGACTTTGTTGAAGCGCCGTCACAGATGTACGAAGAGTGGGCACGTCGTCTGGAAACCTTGTCAAAAGTAGCAGATTACTGTGAGCCAGCATGTCCTCGGGTGGATGCTGCCATGACCGAGCGCTTAAAGAATGTGAAGAATTACGGCCGAGGCCTGCATTATGCCCGTCAGGCTTTATATGCCCAATATGATATGGCCCTGCATGGTAAAGATGCAAAAAACATTGAGCCTTTAAAACTCTGGCAGGATATGGAAGGTAAAACTGCCTTGGGTTATGTTAACGGTCAGCAGTTCCCGGGACAGTTCGGGCATCTGATGGGCGGCTATCAGGCAGGTTACTACAGCTATATGTGGTCTGAGGTCATTGCCCTGGATATGCTTTCCTCCTTTGGCGATCAGCTGATGGACAAGAAAGTCGGTGCGCATTATCGCAATACGGTCCTGGCCCAAGGCGGACAAAAGCATGGCGAGCAAATGGTGAAAGACTTCTTGGGTCGTGATCCAGACAGCAAAGCTTTCTTTAATGAAATCTCTGGAAAAAATTAAGGAAGGCAAGCGATGCTGGCATATATTATTCGACGGCTTTGGCAAATGATCCCGACCATGCTCGGGGTGATTTTGCTGATATTCCTGCTGTTTAACTGGGTAGGTGGAGACCCTGCCTATATTCTGGCCGGTAAAATGGCCAATGCGGAACAGATTGAAAACATCCGTCAGCAACTGGGTGTGGATCAACCGTATTACGTACAACTGTGGATCTTTATCAAGCAGATTTTAACATTTGATTATGGGGTGAGCTGGAGTACCGGGGAATCGGTGGCACAGATTATCACCACCCGTTTGGGACCCTCACTGACCATTCTGATTCCACTGACTATTCTGCAAACTATTATTTCTATCATTCTGGCTTTAGGTGTAGCTTCTGTTCGTGGTTCTTTGACTGATCGCATGATCATGATGCTATGTACGATCGGTATGTCGATCAGTATTCTGGTTTACATCATCGTGTTCCAGTATTTCCTGGCCTATGAACTGAGCTGGTTCCCGGTACAGGGCTGGAGCGATAATTTTGCCGATAATCTTTTCAAATATGCCTTGTTACCTGTGCTGATTATGTTGGTGGTCAGTATTGCACCAACACTACGCCTGTATCGTAGTTTTGTACTGGATGAAGTCAATCAGGACTATGTGCGTACTGCGCGTGCCAAAGGCCTGGGTGAAAACCGTATCATGGGCGTGCATGTCCTGCGCAATGCCTCCATTCCGATTATTACCGATGTGATGGCAGGACTTCCGGCACTGCTGATCGGTGCTTTCCTGATTGAGCGTTTTTTTGGTATTCCGGGAATTGGCCGTGAAGTCATTATTGCAGTAGAACGTTCCGATTTTCCGGTGATTAAAGCGATTACGGTCTATGTCGCTGCTGCGACCATGATATTCAACCTGATTGCCGATCTGATCTATAAATGGGTCGATCCGCGTGTACAGTTGAAGTAGGTGAATTATGCTGAGTGCGATATTTAAAAAAGAACAAGCGGCTGAAGCAGCACCTGAATCGGCTTCAACAGGATTATGGCAACTGGCCATGCGCCGTTTGAAACGTGACCGGATTGCCATGTTTTCTCTGTATGTGGTGCTGTTTTATCTGCTGCTGCTGGTACTGTCAATGAGCGGCCTAATTGCCAAAGACTGGAATAAAGAAGTGGCGGTCAGCTATGCACCGCCGAGTTTTATCAGTGCAGCGCCAGTTCCGGCTGTATCTGATACAGAGCAGGGTGCAGAATCTGTACCTCTACCAGTCAATCCAGTTGATCCTTTAAAAGATGTCATTGCTGAATTGAATGCTGAAATTGCTGCTGAGCAGGGTGCTGGTGCAGGCATCGATTATTATGGAGTGGTCGATCCGCTGGCAGAAGACATGAATGCCATTAATCAGGAACTCGGTGGCCAGCTGATGGATGAAAGTGGGGAACTCAAGCAAAGTCTGGTCTTCGGTGCCGATAAATGGGGGCAGGATGTTTTACAGAAAACCATTAAGGGGGCTGAAACCTCGATTCTGGTTGGACTGATTGCAGCCTTTGTCGCTGTACTGATTGGGACTGCACTGGGTGCAATAGCAGGTTACTTTGGTGGTTGGGTCGATGATCTTCTCAACTGGTTTTATAATATCTTTACCTCGATTCCCTATCTGTTGCTGGTTTTGGCCATTGCCGCAGTGTTACAGCAGAAAGGTATTTTATCAATCATCCTGATTTTAGGTCTGACTGGTTGGACCGGTGTCTTTCGTTTGGTTCGTGCCGAATACATGAAACATACGGCACGTGAATATGTGCTGGCTGCCAAGGCGATTGGCGTGAGTAATATGCGTCGTATGTTTGTCCATATTTTTCCCAATGTCAGCCATATTGCCCTGGTGCAGATGTCTATTCTGGTGGTGGCATTTATCAAGTCTGAAGTCATTTTGAGCTTCCTTGGTTTCGGTGTGCCTATCGGGGTAGTGTCATGGGGCAGTATGCTAAATGAAGCGCAAAGCGAGTTGATTTTGGGTAAATGGTGGCAACTGGCGGCAGCCTCAATCGCCATGGCGGTATTGGTGACTGCATTCTCGATGTTTACCGATGCACTCCGTGATGCATTAGATCCAAAACTGAAATAGGAGCGCAACGATGTCTGAAATCAATCCAAGCACAGCACCTGCGCTACTTCGCGTAGAAAATCTGCGAGTCAGTTTTAAAGGTGAAAATAAAGAATATATTGAAACCGTAAAAGGAGTTTCTTTCGAGATTCCGGCCAATACCACAGTTGCACTGGTAGGCGAATCGGGAAGTGGCAAGTCGGTTACTTCCCTCGCCACTATGGGCCTGCTTCCGGCAGAAAGCGCACGTATTTCAGAAGATAGCCAGATCATCTTTGAAGGGAAAAACCTGCTCAAGCTTAAAACCCGTGAAATGCGCCAGATGTGTGGCAAAGACATTGCCATGATTTTTCAGGAGCCGATGTCTTCGCTAAATCCGGTATTTACAGTAGGCATGCAGATTGCAGAAATCCTGCAACTACATTTGGGCATGAATAAAAAACAGGCGCGGCAACGTACCCTGGAGCTGCTCAAAGAAGTGGGGATCCCTGCGCCAGAAACTAAAATTGATGCCTATCCGGGGCAGCTTTCCGGTGGACAGCAGCAACGGGTCATGATTGCCATGGCTATTGCCTGTGAACCGAAACTGTTGATTGCAGATGAACCGACCACCGCTCTGGATGTGACTATTCAAAAGCAGATTCTGGACTTGCTGGAATCGCTACGTCAGCGTCGTCAGATGTCGATGCTGTTTATTACCCATGATCTGGCATTGGTTGGTGAAATTGCCGATCAGGTTATTGTGATGCGCCATGGGGAAATCCGTGAACAGGGTCCGGTTCGGGAGGTGCTGGACCGGCCTCAGGACATGTATACCAAAGCCTTGTTGCACTGCCGCCCGCAACTCTCGCAACGTCCGTTACGTTTGCCGATGATCAGCGATTTTATGAAACAGGATGGTTCAACCTGGCTGGAAGATATTCGTCTGAATACTCAGCTTCCGCAACGTTCACGTGGACTAAAGGGCGGAGAGGAAATTATTCTGGATGTACGGGATCTGAAAAAATCTTTTTATAGTCGTAAAGGACTGTTTGGCAAAGATGAGTTTCAAGCAGTAAAAGGAGTTTCTTTTCAGCTGGCCAAAGGCAAGACCTTGGGGTTGGTCGGGGAATCCGGTTCGGGTAAAACCACCATTGGCTTGTTGCTGATGCGTCTGCAAAAGGCTACGGGCGGTAAGGCACTGTTTCAGGGTCGGGACATTCTGGACATGTCGGAACAGGAATTTACCCAGTATCAACGTAAAATCCAGATCATTTTCCAGAATCCCTATGCTTCTCTGAATCCGCGCTTTACCGTAGGGCAAATCCTGATGGAACCGATGCAGATTCACAAGATTGGTCAGGATGATGCCGAACGCAAACAAATGGCTCTGGATTTGCTGGAACGGGTCAGCTTGCCTGCTCAGGCTTTTTATCGCTACCCGCATGAGTTTTCCGGTGGTCAGCGTCAGCGGATTGCAATCGCACGTTGCCTGACCTTAAAGCCTGAGATTTTGATCTGCGATGAATCGGTCTCGGCACTGGATGTCTCAGTACAGGCGCAGGTGCTGAATTTACTGCAAGATTTGCAGGATGAATTCGGACTCAGCTATATCTTTATTTCACATGATTTGTCGGTAGTGAAATATATTTCAGATCAGATCATGGTGCTGAATCATGGTGAATTGGTGGAAATCGCCAATTCAGATGAATTGTATCAATCTCCACAGCATGAATATACCAAGCGTTTACTCGGTGCCATTCCGCAAGGGATTCCACAAAGTGCCTGATGCATAAGGCATAAAAAAGTCAGGCAATGTGCCTGACTTTTTTATTTATCTTAATTAAAACTTTTTAAAGCCTTTGTTGATACCGTATGGACGACGCGGCGCATTTTCATCACGCTCTTCACGACGACCAAAGCCTTGATCCGGACGGTTTTCACGACGCACAAACTGAGTGCCATTCTGGTTTTCAGCTCTGTCACGACGACCATAAGCATTGTCATCACGACGCTCACGGCCAGTATTATTTTGTGGTTGCTCATCACTGTCACGACGTTGCTGACGCAAGAAACCGCCACGGCGTGCAGCCATCGGCTTGTCCTGCATACGTTCATTACGGCGTTTCGCCATACCAAACAAACCAGTACCTTGACGTGGTTTCAATTCCACAGCTTTGGTCAGGTTGTCGATATCGTTTTTATCCAGTTCAATCCAGCGACCGGTACGCAGTTCGCGTGGCAAAATCACAGTACCATAACGGGTACGCAGTAGACGGCTGACTTTCAGGCCTTGTGATTCAAAGATACGACGTACTTCACGGTTACGACCTTCTTTTACTACCACCTGGAACCAACGGTTGATCCCGTCACCACCGAGTTCAGAGAAAGATTCGAATTTTGCCGGACCATCGTCTAGCACCACGCCTTTGAGCATGTTGTTACGAATTTGTGGTGTAACTTCACCCATGACACGAACTGCATATTCACGTTCGATTTCATTCGATGGGTGCATCAAGCGATTCGCAAGTTCACCATCATTTGTGAATAAAAGCAGACCCGTCGAGTTAATATCCAGACGACCCACCATTACCCAGCGATCGCCCGGAATAGCAGGCAGCTGTTCAAATACAGTCGGACGGTTTTCAGGATCGCTACGTGAGCAGATCTCGCCTTCAGGCTTGTAGTAAATAATGACACGACGACGGATTTCGTCTTCAATCTGGAAGGCAACTTTACGACCATCGATGCGAAGCTCATCACCTGGTTCGATTCGTTCACCCACTTGGGCAATTTGCCCGTTGACACTTACACGACCCGCGGCAATGACTTCTTCCATATAACGGCGAGAACCCAAACCAACGCGTGCAAGCACCTTTTGCAACTTTTCACTCATGACAGCATAACCTTAGAAATAATTATCAACAGTTCACCTATTTATGACTTCGGTGCATTCGCATCGAGGGCCATAAAAGCTTCCTTGGCATCCTGCAGGGGAGGCAATTGGCCCAAACTATTCAGGCCAAACGCATTTAAAAATTGTGGCGTTGTCATTAACAACGCAGGTCTTCCAGGGAGTTCACGAAATCCGGACTCTTTAATCCAGTTCCAGTCAAACAGCGTACGCAAGTTTTGACTGTTATTCGTTACACCACGAATCTGTTCAATATCCGCTCGAGTCACTGGCTGGTGATAAGCAATCACCGCAAGTGTCTCCAGTAATGAAGGCGACAAGCGAGCCGGTCGCTCAGGCCAGGTCTGTGCAATAATATTACGATATTTTGCACGCACTTGAAAACGATAACCTTGTGCTGTTTCAATCAGTTCAATTGAACGGCCATGCATCAGCATGGAAAGTTGTTGTAAATACTGACGTAATTCCGGCTTGCTATAGCGATCCTGAAAAGCTTCTTTCAGACGAGCCAATGAAACCGCGGAGTCGCTGGCAAAAATAATGGCTTCAAGCTGCATCAATACTTCATGCAGATTATCTTCTGCAGATAACAGCGTATTTTGATCGAGTGTCATTGACTGGCTCCTTGAATCGCGAGCGGGGCTTCAATACCTGTAGCAATAATCTGAATTTTTTGTTGTCGGGTCAGTTCCAGCACCGCCATAAAGGTTACCACCATACCCATACGGCCTTGGCTCGGTTTTAACAAGTCCTTAAAGCTGAGTATTGCGCCAGTTTCAAGACAACTTTCAATATAGGCAATACGTTCTTCCAGCAGTACCGGTTCCTGTTGCACCTGATGAATCACCGGTTCAGGACGGTTAAATATACAAAGCAAGGCATCACGCAATAAATCGCTTGAATAGCCTTCATTCGGCTGCTGGATTTCGCCCAAACTGACGTTGGTGGTGAAAGTGTCACGTTCCAGAATCGGCATCTGGCCCAGACGTTCTGCTGCCTGTTTAATTCTTAAATAATTTTCTAAACGGTCAATCAGTTCTTGTTTTGGATCCTGTTCAATCGCAGTCAGGCTTTTCGGTTTCGGCAAAAGCAAACGTGATTTCAGATCTGCCAGTAAGGCCGCCATCACCATATAGTCGGCCGTCAGCTCGATGTTCAGGGATTTCATCGCGTCCATATAAGACAAATACTGCGCTGCAATCGGCGCGATATCGACCTGTAACAGATCAAAACCGTTTTTTTGAATCAGGTAAATTAAAAAGTCGAGTGGGCCTTCAAAATGTTCTAATAAGATTTCAAATGCCGCTGGAGGAATGTACAGATCCTCTGGAATTGTATCCTGCCATTCATCCAGAACCCGAATGTGCGGAGCAGATTCCATAGTGTTATGGATAATTTGAGTCATTACAATTATAGGCCACGCGAATTTTCAAAGGCATGCAAAGGCTTGATTTTCGGTATCTCATCGAAAGAAAAGCACAGGATTAAGCGTTGTCATTGTACTGGAAAAGTAACTTTAAATAAATTAAATAAGCCGTCAAAGCCATAAAAACTTAAAAAAATAATGGAATTTATCTGCGATTTTAAAATAGCACAAAGGAAAATGGCAGAATCGGGCGGGAAATGCAGCGGTGATTTTCATGCTAAATTGGCTCTCATAATTAAGCTTATCTGGTAGATGATGCCAGTTGATTCACTTCAAAACTCGATCAATACAGTGATTCTCCTCAAAAGAGTAAATAAGCTAGCTGGCAGATATCGAATGATTTTCAAACGGATTTCCCATTAAAAAACATAAAATTAATAAGTATTAATAAAATATCTCCCTATAATTTTTGGTCAAAAATACCGCTATACTCTCGAAAAATAGTCAAGAATCACAAAAATCAATAAAAGGGTGAAGAAAGCATGCCACTTATTCTGGTTGTTATTGGGATGATCGCATTCGGGGGATTTTGGGCTTATCCCAAATATCAGATTATGCAGCTTGAAGATGAAGCACGCACAGGGCTGAAATCAGGCGGATTTTCAGCTTTTGCGGAACAGGCTCGACCTGTCATGCAGGCCATGAAAATGGATTTTAGTGTACTGGACCAATATCCTAATATCCGTTTTTACATGCGGCATATGGCCTATGAGGGCGACCAGCTGGATGAGCGGATTAAACTGGATATGCAAGCCATGTCTTGTGAGTCAATCAATTCCTTTAAAGTCATGGAACCCAAGGCACGCACAGCGATGCTGAATGTACTGGAAGAAGATCAGATTATTTTTCATGTGTATCTGAAAAATAAACTGGGTGAAGAGCTCATGCATCATGAACAGAAGCTATCGCAATGTCCAAATTTCATTGCGGTTCGTCATTATGAACGTAGTGCAGATTCTTAAACTGTTTTTGGCAACCACTACATACCTGTCGAATTGAAAAGAATAGAACTGCAACACCTCACCATATGCTGTTTTAAATTTTCATGGTGAGGAATGATTGTATTCCTTGATCGCAAATTCAATGATGCGTTGGCAAGTCTCTGCCAGGCATACGTTCTGGTTTGAATAGATCTGCAACAACTGTCTCACTAGAGCCAACGTCAGAAAAAATTGGTACTCAGTATGATCAATATTTATAGTGAGATGGGGAAAAGGATGTTCTTCGACCATGACCGCCTTGGATTGCAGTGTCCAAGGCAGTTCTGCATAGATTAAATCCTGTGCAGAAAATTCATGCTGATTCAGGAGCAAGTACAATAAATCCATTTATTCTGACTCCTTCAATGTTTGTAGGAAATTCTCAGACCTCATTTATTCAAAGGCGCTGACATCTCCCATACCACGACGAATCACTTCTGGATGATCACCGGATAAATCTACAATAGAGGTCGTGCTCAAGGTGCCTAAACCACTATCTACAAAAACATCAATGCGTTTGCCCAGCTGCATTTCAATATCATAAGGATCATCGAGCGGGTCAGTCTGACCCGGTAAAATCAGGGTAGAGGTCAATAATGGCTCACCGAGTTCTTTGAGCAACATTTGACACACCGGATTATTCGGAATGCGCAGACCAATGGTTTTCTTCTTGGGATGCATCAACCGACGTGGGACTTCGCTGGTTGCCGGTAAAATAAAGGTCGTAATGGCTGGTGTATTATTTTTCAGCAAACGATACATGGCATTGTCCACCTTGGCATAAGTGGCAATATCGGATAAATCACAGCACAGAATCGCATATTGATGCTTTGGGCCCAGACCACGAATTTGCGCAATCCGCTCCATGGCACTCTTGTTCCCAATCTGGCAACCAATCGCATAGGCCGCATCAGTGGGATAGACCACCACATCACCCGCACGGATACGTTCCACTGCCTGACTGATTAAGCGGGGTTGCGGATTGTCTGGGTGTACGCGTAAATGCAGCATAGAGACTACTCCAAGCTTGGGCTGATGGCTTATTATGTGGCGCTCAGACAAGATCTGGCAATCATAAAAAAGGTAGATTTGTGTAATTTAATCAAGCATTTCACGTATAAATTCATCAGATTGTAAACTTTTGCCACCTCTGATGCAGATACAGATACATTGAATAAAGCGTTGTGCATCCCGTGGCAATTTTGCCTCACCACGAAAATAAGCCTGCACTTGTGCATAGACATGATCTTTAAAGCGGGTTCCGTCACCGCCGTCACCAGTCAGGTTATCCAGCGACACCCGAAATTTACGCCCAAAGGCCTGGGCAAACATCCACTCGATTGCCTGCGGTTTAATTTCTACCTGTTCAAACAGCGCTTGTTGTTCGGCTGTACGCCCATCCGGGGCATACCAGTAACCAAGATCCGGAAGTTCCCGGCGTTTATCCCCGGCAATTGTCCAATGGCTGATTTCATGCAAGGCACTATTAAAGAATCCATGTGCAAACTGAATCCGGGCAGGAGTATCGGCATCGGCAGGAAAATATTCAGGTTCAAACTCGCCACGGACTAAAGTCACATTTAAATGGGAAAACCAGTGATTAAAGTGTAAGATGAGCCAGTCCACCTGCTGCGCTTCTGACGATAAATTCGTCCATGGCGAGAGTTGCACTTGTTGTGTTGAACTGTCAGAATCAAGGCTTGGAATTGTGCTAACGAGTGATGAAACATTCACTTCTGTTTGCGGCTGCAACAGATGCATGACTTGAGTTACCCAAATGGTCTGTCGAAATAAGTACAAAATTGTATCTTAATCTTTGACAGAGTACTGATGAATTTGTAGAATTGCCGCCTTAATTATGTCAGCAAATACCTTTCCGGCACAGATTGAGCCGTTTAAATGGGCTGAACAGGGCTTTAAATGGTCAGGTCAACTGCCTTTATCCCGCTTTGTTCGTATCGCTCGTGAAGCTGTTGGATCAATTGATGATCAATTGATTAACATAGACTGTAAGCTATCAATGGATGCCTATCATCGTATTGCATGGCTAGATGGTCACGTTGAAACAAAAGTTCCTATGGAATGCCAGCGTTGTCTGGAAACTGTAGAAATTGAACTGGTTTCATCGTTCCATTTGGCACTTGTGGATGATGAGTCACTGATAGAGCGCTTGGATGAGGATGCTGATTTCATCGTCCTAGGTGAAAGTGAAGCAACGACCAAAGGTGATTATGATGCACCTGCGACCGCTGATTTGCTCGCGCTGATAGAAGATGAACTGTTATTGTTGATGCCGTTGTCGCCTAAACATGAGTTTTGTGAACATAAGCATCAACCTGCCGTAGAAGAAGTGGCTGAAGAAAAACGGGACAACCCGTTTGAAGTTTTGGCTGCTTTGAAGGGTAAACTTAACTAATTTTTGTGTTATACTCTTGTGTATAAGACAATCGAATTTGTTCTGATCCATTTTTTCGATCTTTGTAAGGAGCCATCATGGCCGTTCAGCAAAACCGTAAAAGTCGCTCTCGCCGTGACATGCGCCGTTCACATGACGCTTTAACCGAGAATGCATTAACTGTAGACCAAGCTACTGGCGAGACTCACCGTCGTCACCACGTATCTAAAGATGGTATCTACCGTGGTCGTCAATTATTCGCTAAAGCATCTGCTGAATAATTGGTGATGTATTAAGCGTCAAGCTTAGTAGAAAAAATGGGAGCATTTAGCTCCCTTTTTTTTGTCTTTGATTTTTAGGCGTATCGGTTTTTTGTTGTATTTGGCAATTACCGCCAGCAAAATTACATGCTAAATTGCGCTCCACAATGATTTAGGTGGTCTTATTGGTCAGTCTTCTTGTTAGGATTGAAGAAGCACACCTCTTGAATGAAAGGATTTTATTATGTCTGCTACACCACTCGAACAAGCAGCGCCCGTAACTAAAACTGCATTTGTGTTTCCGGGTCAGGGCTCACAAAAAGCTGGTATGCTGGCTGAGCTTGCAGAACAGTTTGCGAGTATTCGCGAGACATTTGCAGAAGCATCTGAAGCCGTCGGTTTTGATCTGTGGCAGATTGCGCAAACTGGCGAAGGTCTGGATCAAACCGAATTTACCCAGCCGGTATTGCTGACTGCAAGTATTGCCTTATGGCGCGTGTGGTTGGAATCTGGCGGTGTAGCACCGAAATATCTTGCAGGCCATTCACTGGGTGAATACAGCGCACTGGTTGCATCAGGTGCTTTAAGCCTGGGTGATGCTGCGAAGCTAGTGAACTTGCGTGGCAAACTCATGCAGACTGCTGTACCTCAGGGTGTGGGTGCGATGGCTGCCATTTTGGGTCTGGACGATGCCAAAGTGATTGAGCTGTGTGCACAAGCAACTGCAGCAGGAGAAGGTTCTGTCGAAGCGGCGAACTACAATGCGCAAGGGCAGGTAGTTGTTGCGGGCAATAAAGATCGCGTTGAAGCAGTGATGGCATTGGCCAAAGAAAACGGCGGAAAAGCCATTGCATTGCCAGTATCGGTTCCATCGCATTGTTCATTGATGAAACCTGCTGCTGAACAGTTTGCTCCGGCATTGGAACAAACCGCCATTGAGCTGCCACGCATTCCTGTATTACAAAATGTAGGCGCGCAAGCGGCAACCAATGTAGATGAATTGCGTCAGGCGTTGACCGCGCAACTTTATGAGTCAGTACAATGGACCAAAACCTTACAATACCTTCAAGATGAAGGCATTGAGTACATCGTAGAATGTGGTCCGGGTAATGTATTGACCAACTTGGCGAAACGCTTGCCGAATATTCAAAAAGCACTTCCACTGGACAGTCAATCCCGTCTGGAAGATGCATTAAACACCGTATTGGCGGCAGAAGGGAAAAGTGCATGACACAGGAACGTAAAGTTGCTCTGGTAACAGGTGCAAGTCGTGGTATTGGTGCTGCGATCGCACAACAGTTGATTCAAGACGGTTATTTTGTCATAGGTACTGCAACGTCTGAAGCAGGTGCGGAAAAATTATCTGCACAGTTTGCTGAAAATGGTGCTGGAAGAGTACTAGATGTACGTGACGGTGCAGCGATTAATGGGCTGGTAACGGACATCGAACAGAACTATGGTCCAGTCCTTGCGTTGGTCAATAATGCGGGTATTACCAAAGACAATTTGCTGCTGCGTATGTCTGAAGATGACTGGGATGATATTTTAAATATTCACCTGAAAGCAGTTTACCGTTTGTCTAAGCGTGTACTCAAAGGCATGACCAAGGCGCGTTTCGGTCGCATTATCAACATCAGTTCTGTGGTGGCACACTTTGCCAACCCGGGCCAGGCCAACTATTCTGCTGCCAAAGCAGGTATTGAAGCATTTAGCCGTAGCCTTGCCAAAGAAATGGGTAGCCGTCAGATTACCGTAAACTCGGTAGCACCAGGTTTTATTGCGACTGAAATGACTGAGCAGTTAAGCGAAGAAACTCGTAAAAAAATGACTGAACAGGTGGCGTTAAACCGTTTAGGTGATCCGCAGGATATCGCAAATGCCGTAAGTTTCCTGGCTTCAGATAAAGCCAGTTACATTACTGGTACAGTTATGCATGTAAATGGGGGCTTATACATGAGCTAAGCTCAAGTATAAACTTTCCAAATTTTTTAGATTCAATTAAACTAACGGCATTAAAAACGCCACAAGCAATGAGGAGAATTCCTGTGAGCGATATCGAACAACGTGTTAAGCAAGCAGTTGCAGAACAACTTGGTATCAAAATCGAAGAGATTAAAAACGAAGCGTCTTTCATGGATGACTTAGGTGCAGATTCTCTAGATCTAGTTGAACTTGTTATGTCTTTCGAAAATGATTTCGACATCACGATTCCTGATGAAGATTCTAACGAAATCACAACTGTTCAATCTGCAATTGACTACGTTTCTAAGAAACTAGGTTAATCGCCGATTTCAGCTTTGCTGAACATAAAAACCACCCTCGAGGTGGTTTTTTTGTGTCTGCCTTTCACATGAATGGAGGTTTTACAATCCATTACCTTTCTGTCACCAATGACTAACTATCTCTATAGAGTTTTCATTATAAAAATAAGAGTGATGTGACATTAACAACAAGAATGGAGTCCGCTATGGGTCTTTTTGATTTTGTAAAAGGTATCGGTAAGAAGAATACAGCTGCTGCGGAACCACAGGCTGCACCTACAACGACAACGCCAGCTGCAGCACAACCTGCAGAGCCTTCTGCTCAGGAAGTGGCAAATAAATTACTCGGCCATGTGAAAAGTCTGGGCCTTCCAATCACTGGTTTATCCATCAGTTATAACTCAGCCTCCGATCTGGCGACGGTCAGAGGTCAGGTACAAAGTCAGGCCGATCGTGAAAAGATTGTTCTGGCCGTGGGTAATATTGATCATGTCGCCAAAGTGGATGATCAGCTTACAGTGAGCAGTCCTGAGCCGGAAAGTAAGTTCTACACAGTGAAATCAGGTGACAGCTTGTCAAAAATTTCAAAAGAATTTTATGGTGATGCCAATCAGTATAATAAAATTTTTGAAGCCAACCGTCCGTTGCTCAAAGATGCAGATGATATTTTCCCGGGACAGGTGCTACGCATTCCTGCTTAAGGTTTAATAAGTCCAATCAATATTCGATCTCAAAGCCCCGTTTGGGGCTTTGTTGTTTTTGTCCGTAGCTTTAAAAAGCCATCATTACTAAATACCCAAGTCCAGATATAAACTTTCTTTGACTTCTTCCATCACCACATAGCTGTGCGAGGAGGCAGAGGCGGGTAGTTTTTTCAGTAAATCTCCCAGTAAACGGCGATAAGCACTCATTTCTTTTAAACGTGCTTTGACCAGATAATCAAAATCACCGGAAATTAAATGGCATTCCAGGACTTCCGGGATTTCGGTTAGGTTACGTGCCACCTGATCAAAGACATCACCTGATTTGGCGGAGAGTTTAATTTCCAGAAAAACCAGCAGGTTGCGCTCCAGCATTTCCGGATTTAAACGGGCGTAATAGCCCATGATGATGCCTTCACGCTCTAGCCGTTTTACCCGCTCTGAACAGGGTGTGGTCGATAGATTGACGCGTGCTGCAAGTTCGCTAATGGCAATCCGGCCATCGCGTTGCAGGATATCCAGAATCATGCGGTCAATGCGGTCTAATTTGCGCATCAATATTTCCCTCTTTTTTTTAATTCTGCCCGAAAAAATATTTATTCCACTGAATATACAGTCTGAATATAGTGAATTTAACTATTAAAGCAAAAATATACTAGTGAAATAAACTGAAAAGATGTTTGAGGGTTAAGGTAATGCGCGTATTAGTTTTGGGTAGTGGTGTGATTGGTGTGGCAAGCGCTTACTATCTGGCGCAGCAGGGAGCAACTGTGACTGTGCTGGATCGTCAGGCAGGTCCGGCGCAAGAAACCAGCTTCGGTAATGCCGGGCAGATTTCTCCAGGATACTCGACCCCTTGGGCTGCACCAGGTATTCCGTTTAAGGCAGTCAAATGGATGTTTCAGCATCATGCACCGTTGGCGATTAATGTCGATGGCAGCTTGTGGCAATTGCAGTGGATGGCACAAATGCTGAAAAACTGTAATGCGCAGCATTATGCAGTCAATAAAGAACGGATGGTGCGTGTGGCTGAATATAGCCGTGACTGTTTGCGTAATTTGCGCCGTGATATTGGCATCTCTTATGAAAACCGTTCAAAAGGCACTTTGCAGATTTTCCGTAAAGATGCGCAGCTGGATGCGGTTCAGCGCGATATCGAGGTTCTGAAAGAAACTGGAGTTGAATTTGAACTGTTGGACCGCGATGGGCTGGCGCGTGTAGAACCAGCATTGGCACAGGCAAAAGACAAACTGGTGGGTGGTCTGCATTTACCGAATGATGAAACAGGTGACTGCTATCTGTTTACCAATGCCCTAGCAGAACATGCCAAAGGGATGGGTGTAGAGTTCAAGTTCAATCAAAACGTTGAAAAACTGATTGTAGAAGGTGATCAGATCAAAGGTGTTCTGGTGAATGGTCAGGTGCTCACGGCAGATAAATATGTGCTGGCCTTTGGTAGTTATTCACGTGATTTCCTTAAACCGCTTGAACTGAATTTACCGGTATATCCGGTGAAAGGTTATTCATTGACCATTCCTATTCTAGATTCAGCCTTCGCTCCGCAATCTACCGTGCTGGATGAAACCTATAAAATTGCGATTACCCGTTTTGACCAGCGTATTCGCGTCGGTGGTATGGCAGAACTGAGTGGTTTTAACCTGGGTCTGAATGAAGATCGTCGCGGCACGCTGGAAATGGTGACCCGTGATTTATTCCCAGGGGGTGACATGAATCAGGCCAGCTTCTGGACAGGCCTGCGTCCAATGACCCCGGACAGTACGCCAATTATTGGAAAAACCCGTTTTAAAAATCTGTTCCTGAATACCGGACATGGCACGCTGGGCTGGACCATGGCTTGTGGTTCAGGAAAATTAATCAGCGATCTGGTCTTGGCCCGTGATCCTGAAATCAGCACCGAAGGTCTGTCATTGGCGCGCTATCACCAAGCGGCCTAAGGCCATCTGAGGCGGAATATTCAAGGAGGAATGTATGCCACGTCCCATTACTGCGATCATTCATCAACAGGCGCTTGCGCATAATTTAAGTGTGGCGCGCCAATATATGCCCAATAGTCAGGTATTTGCCGTGGTCAAGGCCAATGCCTATGGGCACGGGATTGAACGGGTCTATGCGGCACTTCAAGGTGCGGACGGTTTTGCCTTTCTGGATATTGAAGAGGGTAAACGACTGCGTGCGCTGGGATGCAAGAAGCCGTTGCTATTGCTCGAAGGTATTTTTGCTCTAGCGGATTTATTTGAATGTGCGAAGAATGAAATGAGCTTTGCCATTCATTCCCGGCATCAAGTGCAATGGCTAAAACAGTTTGCTGAAATAGCACCGGATGCACATTTTGATGTGTTCTTGAAAATGAACAGCGGCATGAACCGTCTGGGTTTCGAGCCGCAGCAATATGCAGAGATCTGGCAGGAACTGCATCAGCTGAATAATGTGCGTTCAATCACGCATATGACCCATTTCTCCGATGCGGATGGTCAGCGTTTTGGGCAGGACGGAATTCAGCATCAAAACCTGATTTTTCGCCAGACCATTCAGGGACTTGAGAGTAAAACCTCACTCAGCAATAGTGCAGCCATTCTGCGGCATCATCAAACCCTTCATTCCGATATTGTACGTAGCGGCATCATGCTGTATGGCAGTTCACCAGATTATCCAACACACACGATTCAAGACTGGAATCTGCAACCGAGCATGAGCTTACGCAGTGAAATTATCGCCATTCAAATGATCCAGTCAGGTCAGAGCATTGGCTATGGTTCCAAATTTATTGCCACACAGGATATGCGGATCGGCATTGTGGCCTGTGGCTATGCCGATGGCTATCAACGTCTATCGGCGACCGGTACGCCTGTGCTGGTCGATTCAATGAAAACACACACATTGGGTCGGGTCAGTATGGATATGCTGGCCGTAGATCTGACTGCACTACCGCAGACGAATGTCGGTAGTGAAGTGGTACTTTGGGGGCAATCTTCCCAAGGTGTGGTTTTGCCGATTGATGACGTGGCGGCCAGTTCAGGTACCATCGGCTATGAGCTGATGTGTGCAGTGACCGCTCGGGTTCATTTCCAGATTGACGCTTAAATTTTTAATTTAAATTTTATTTCAATATCCCAAACAAGGAAGATCAGCATGACACAGGACAATACAGCCATTCAGCGACTCAACAGCAATCAAATCATGAGTGCGGTGACGATTCATCATCAAACCGTCTATCTATCAGGTCAGGTGCCAAATAGCACGGATCTGGATGTACGCGGACAAACACTGGAAGTCTTTGCAAAAATTGAGGAATTGCTCGCATTGGCCAATACTGATAAAAGCCAGCTGCTTTCTGCACAACTGTTCGTGAAAAATCTGGATGATTTTCAAACTGTGAATCAGCTTTGGGTAGAGTGGTTACAAGGTCATGGCACGCCGGCACGTGCCACGATTCAGGCAGATTTGGTTAATCCGGACTGGCTGATTGAAATTGCAGTCATTGCAGCTCGAGCTTAATTTAATTTTTAATGTTGAAATCTCCCCTGCAATCATTTAAGTCGTTTTAGTGCAGTAAATCTCACTGAACATCGCAGTAAAAAGTATGAAAATGTCATAATAAGCGTTCGAGGACTGAACGTTGTAAATTCAGCTTGATGCTGTTGTAAAGATTAAAAAGGATGTAAAAATGAAAACCACCCCGGGCACAGAAGACGTAAAATCGTCGCCGCATGAGTTGCAACGAAAACTCTCTAACCGACATTTGCAGTTAATCGCCATTGGTGGCTGTATCGGTACTGGCCTGTTTATGGGATCGGGAAAGACCATCTCTCTGGCAGGTCCTTCAATTTTGATCATTTATATGATCATTGGTGGCATGTTCTTCTTCCTGATGCGTGCGTTGGGTGAAATGCTGTTGTCTAATCTGCATTACAAATCCTTTATTGATATGGCCCATGACCTAATCGGGCCGGGTGCTGGCTATTATATTGGCTGGTCGTACTGGCTGGGTTGGGTACTGGTAGGGATTGCCGATCTCGCGGCGATTATTAACTATCTGAGTTTCTGGCTGCCCGAAGGCATGGTCTTTACTCCGATGGGGCAGGCCATGATTAGTGTGGGTTGTGTGCTGTTTATTCTCGCGATTAATCTGGTGACGGTAAAACTGTTTGGTGAGATTGAATTCTGGTTTGCACTGATCAAGATTTTAGCTATTCTCGGTTTGATCTTTGTCGGTGGTTATATGGTGTTTAGCGGTTTTCAGGCACCGAGTGGCGCCGTCGCCAGCTTTAGTAATGTCTGGGCACATGGTGGTTTATTTCCCAAAGGCTTTACCGGTTTTCTGGCAGGCTTCCAGATTGCCATGTTTGCCTTTGTCGGGGTGGAACTGCTCGGCACCATGGCGGCAGAAACCAAAGATCCGGAAAAGAACTTACCCAAAGCGGTCAACGCTATTCCTACGCGGATCATTCTGTTCTATGTATTGTCATTGCTGATGATCATGTCGGTCACACCGTGGCATCTGATTCCTGCGGATCAAAGTCCTTTTGTGAGTTTGTTCCTGTATGCCGGTATTCCAACTTCAGCCATTATCATGAACCTGGTGGTGTTGTCGTCAGTGATGTCCTCTATGAACAGTGGCGTATTCTCGACCAGCCGTATGTTGTTTGGTCTGGCACGTGACGGACAAGCACCTCAAGCTTTGGCGCGGTTATCTAGCAGAGCTGTACCAGCCACAGGGTTATTTTTCTCCTGTGCTTTTATTATGTTGGGGGCAGCATTTCAGTATTTTGTGCCAAACACCATGGAAGCCTTTACTCTGGCAAGTTCGCTGTGTGTGATCCTGTTTATTAGTATCTGGAGCATCATTATGGTGTGCTACATCCGTTACCGTAAGCAGCAACCGCAAAAGCATGCCGCCTCGACCTTTAAAATGCCGGGTGGAGTGTGGATGTCTTATGTGATATTGGCATTCCTGTTATTCGCCTTGATTATTTTAAGTCTGGAACCCGATACCTTAAAGGCTCTGATGATCAGTCCTTTATGGTTGATTATTCTGGCAGTGACCTATCGTCTGCTGTATAAGCCACGTATGCGTCAGCGTGGTAATCCTTAAATATTCAGACATAAAAAATCCCCGACTGATCGGGGATTTTTTGATTGCGCAGGTGAATTAGAAAGTAGGTTTAACTACCACTAAAATCACCACGGCAAATAAGATCAGGGTTGGCATCTCATTAAAATAACGCCAAAACTTGTGTGACTTGTAATGTGCATTATCAATCAGCTTCTTGCGGTAATAACCACACACTAGATGGTAAATCACCAATAAACCGACCAGGCCGACTTTAAGGTAAAACCATAAGGCTTCATGATAGTGACGCGTTGCATCACCCCAATCCACCAAAAAGTGCGCCGTAATCAAGGTAGCCAACATGGCTGGCCACATGATGCCACGGTACAGCTTACGTTCCATGACTTCAAAGCGTTGATGACTGACGGCATCTTCGCTCATGGCATGGTAAACATACAGCCGTGGCAAGTAGAACAAAGCCGCGAACCAGCAAACCACTGCAATAATATGTAATGCTTTTACCCACAAGAAAGCATCAGAAGGAGCATCCATCAAGTCACCCTAAATTGGGCAGCTTAGCCTTCCCATTTTTTGAAAATGAGACAAGCATTTACGCCGCCGAAACCGAAACTGTTACTCATCACAGTATTCAATTTTGCGTCACGTTTTTCAAGCACGATATCAAACGGTTTCGCGCCTTCATCTAGCTCGGTCACGTTGATGTTTGGAGCAATAAAGTCATTTTGCATCATCAGAACCGAATAAATCGCTTCCTGAACACCAGCAGCACCCAGACTGTGACCCGTCATTGACTTGGTTGAGCTTAATGGAGGAACCTGACCTTCACCGAAAGCACGTTCCATTGCTTTAAGTTCTGTGATGTCACCCGCTGGAGTAGAAGTACCATGTGTATTTACATAGTCAATTTTATCGACACCGTGTTGTTTGGCTTCTTCTAAAGCCATCAGTACGCAACGTGTTGCACCTTCACCAGATGGTGCAACCATATCAGCACCATCACTGTTTGCAGCATAACCAACCACTTCAGCTAAGATATTTGCGCCACGCGCTTGCGCATGTTCCAAAGACTCAAGGATCACAAAACCACCACCACCGGCAATCACGAAACCGTCACGGTCTGCAGAATAAGGGCGTGATGCTGTTTCAGGGCTGTCATTGTATTTAGAGCAAAGTGCGCCCATCGCATCAAACAACAAGCTTTGTGACCAGTGATCTTCTTCACCGCCACCTGCCAGCATTAAATCTTGTTTACCGAGTTGAATCAGGTTGTAGGCATAACCGATGGCATCGGCAGAGGTTGCACATGCACTGGTAATGGTATGCGCCACGCCTTGTAATTTGAATGCAACGCCAACGTTAGCCGTAATGGTGTTAGTCATATTACGTGGTACAAAGAAAGGACCGACTTTACGCGCACCTTTGGTTTGCAATAATTCGTTCATTTCAATAACAGAAGCAGTTGAACCGCCACCTGAACCACCCGCGATACCATAGCGTGGGTTGCCAGCTAGATCTTCAACCTTTAAACCTGCATGTTCAACTGCAGCAAGAGCTGAGTTGTACGCATACATTGCACATACGCCCATAAAGCGTTTCAGTTTGCGGTCGATCCCGTCGAAATCCTGCTCGGCTGCAGCACTGACATGACTTTTGAAATTGAGTTCAGCATAAGTCGGATTAAAACGTGTTCCTGAAATCCCGTTTTGTAAAGAATGGTTTACATCCTCTAATGTATTACCAATACATGAGTTAATACCCATGCCAGTGATGACAACACGTTTCATCTACAGATCCTTATAGTTTGCTCTATGCCCAGCGGCAGATATCTGGGTTTTAAAATCGCCCAATCCAGCGCCTAGCCTTATTTCATGATGGGGAACATGATAGCAGAAAGACTTTTGAAATCTTATGGCAAATGTTATGCCGTGTGACAGTCGGTTGAGTTTGTGAGTCGGCGTGTTGGGGTTTTACTAAATGAAACAGAATAAAGTTGAGATAAATGCTGACTACACCTAGTATTTATACCAAATACAAGCACATGAATGCTGAGGTAAAAAATGGTAAATGCTAATAATAAACAATCTAATGGTCTGATTTCGAATGCCTTTGGAGTGGCGAAAAAGTTCAGTTCAACCGGATTGGATTTATTGAATCATGTTGCGCCGGATTCGGTGACTAAAGCGCTGAAGCCTTCTAACTCCGATCAGGTGATTGATGGTTCGGCGAAGACGAAAAGCGCTTTTTCAGCTAAAAAATATGATAATCCTCAGCAAATGCTTCGCGAGCATCTTCCAAATGTATCGCGCCAACTTCTCGGACGCCGTTTTAATACCGTGAATAATGTCGCGCATTTTGTCTCTCCCGATCTGACCGAAAAAGTGTCTAACTACTTTTATGACCGTCTGAATCAATTCAGTAATCAAACCAGTTCGGTGGATGCCATCCTGAGTGAAGCGGGAGCGAAAGATTTAGAGGAATTGACTCAGGACGTCGATCGATCCAAGCGAATTTCACAGGCTTTAGGTGAACAAAACAAATGGATTGCAACGGTGCAGGGTGCAGTAAGTGGTGCTTCAGGAATGCTTGGCACCGCGATTGATATTCCCGCTTCTTTACTGATGGCATTGCGTACCATCTATCAAGTCGGTCGCTCTTATGGTTTTGACCTGAGCAAAGAAGATGATCAAGAAATCGTCCAGCATATCTTTAGACAGATCGACCTGAGCCTGATTGCGGAAAAACAGACCTTATTATTAGGTTTAAAAGCTTTAAGTAATACACTTAAAACTCATGATATCTCGCAGTTACAAGCCATGCTAGGTTCTGATAATGATGTCAGCGCCATCAAGCAATGGTTAAGTCGTCATGAGGGAGAGGCTAAATGGGAATGGATGAATCATCTGCCAAAAATTTCGATTCTGGAGCGATTAACCAAACTGACGCCTCTGGCGAGTGCTGGTATTGGTGCTGTATATAGCCATCGTTTTGTCGAGGATGTAAATCAGAAAGCTCAGGAAGCATTCTCGCATGCACGCCAATACCTGATTCAGCATCAGGATTCGCAATTGTCTCCTTATGCTGCCTATGAAAAAGCAGTCAGTTTGTTGCAACAGGCAACTCCGAAACTCCTAAATGGTGTCTCTCACGAAGTTGAGCTTCCGAAAGATAAGCCGATCATGGATAAAGATATTGCGATTGAGGGAAATAACACGATTACCCAAGTCAAGCTGGTCAAAAAAGAGCAGAATGATCTGAGTTCTGAAGAAGCAGAAGTGAAGAAAGATGAAAAGGTGAGTGAAGGGCTGGAGGCGCTCAACGATGAGTTGGTTGAACCTGCAGCAGATAAGCAGTCGCAACAACCGGCTTTAACCAAAACTTCATTTGATCCGGAAATCGAAGCTGAACTGCATCCAGAAGCTGCTGACGAGGCGGAAGCTGCTACAGAGACTTCACAGCAGGGTGCAGAGGATCAAGAAAACTCGGAAACTAAATCTGAAGCTCAAGACGTGACCAAAAAAGCTGGTAAAAATTCAAAAAAATAAGCGAATTTTGAAGGTAAATAAAAGCAAGCAAATGTCGTGAGAAACGGCATTTGCTTGGCTTGAGTAGGTTGACCAATTTTGCATCTTGAATTACAATTGCATGCCCTCAAAAAGTAGTAGTTTTTTGGGGCTTTTTATTAACGGGAGAATTGCCAAATGGCAACAACAAATCAGTTGATCCGCAAGGGTCGTACGACTTTAGTTGAAAAATCTAAAGTTCCTGCGTTGAAGGCTTGTCCACAGCGCCGTGGTGTTTGTACACGTGTTTACACAACTACACCTAAAAAACCTAACTCAGCAATGCGTAAAGTTTGCCGTGTTCGCTTAACTTCAGGTTTCGAAGTTTCTAGCTACATCGGTGGTGAAGGCCATAACCTACAAGAGCACAGTGTTGTTCTTATCCGTGGTGGTCGTGTTAAAGACTTACCAGGTGTACGTTACCATACCGTTCGTGGTTCTTTAGACTGTGCTGGTGTTAAAGATCGTAACCAGTCTCGTTCTAAATACGGTACTAAACGTCCTAAGAAATAATTCGTTAAGAATTAAATTTTAAGAACGTAGAACCGCAATCCTTTATCGTCTCGCTTGTCTGATTTCTGCATTAATTTTGTGAAAATTCCAAGCGACGTATAGTAAGGCCAGCGAGTAGTACATGACACTTTGTACTCATGCTGGATAAACCTGAAGTGTCATCTTTATAGGTAGTTTAAAATGCCAAGACGTCGCGTAGTCGCTGCTCGTGAAATCCTTCCGGATCCTAAGTTCAGCAGCCAAACAATCGCTAAATTCATGAACCACGTAATGCAAGATGGTAAAAAATCTATTGCTGAAAGTATCGTTTACGGTGCTTTAGACCGCGTTCAAGAAAAATCTAAAGTAGACCCAGTTGAATTTTTCGAGACTACTCTTGAAAAAGTTCGTCCTATGGTCGAAGTAAAAGCACGCCGTGTTGGTGGTGCTACATACCAAGTTCCTATGGAAGTACGCCCATCCCGTCGTACTGCTCTAGCGATGCGTTGGTTAGTAGATGCTGCTGCTAAGCGTTCTGAAAAAACTATGGCTTTACGTCTTGCTGGCGAGTTGCTTGATGCATCTGAAGGCAAAGGCGCTGCGGTTAAGAAACGTGAAGATGTGCACCGTATGGCTGAAGCCAACAAAGCCTTCTCTCACTACCGTTTCTAAGCAGATAAAACAGGCCCTATTCAGGAGGGTGACAAGACCGTCATGGTTTTGTCACCAAAGCGCTTTAAGTTGCTATGCAGCTTAAAGCGTCCTGTTTTAAACAACAAAATTTAGGAATGCTAGAAATCATGGCACGTCAAACCCCAATTTCTCGTTACCGTAACATTGGTATTTCTGCGCACATCGACGCAGGTAAGACAACCACTTCTGAACGTATTTTGTTCTACACAGGTGAGAGCCATAAGCTTGGTGAAACTCACGAAGGTTCGGCAACTACGGACTGGATGGAACAAGAGCAAGAACGCGGTATTACTATTACTTCAGCAGCTGTAACATGCTTCTGGAAAGGTATGGGTAACCAGTTCGAACAACACCGTATTAACGTAATTGACACCCCGGGACACGTTGACTTCACGATCGAAGTTGAGCGTTCTATGCGTGTTCTTGACGGTGCGTGCATGGTTTACTGTGCTGTAGGTGGTGTTCAGCCGCAGTCAGAAACTGTATGGCGTCAAGCAAATAAATATAAAGTTCCACGTATTGCGTTCGTTAATAAAATGGACCGTACTGGCGCGAACTTCTTCCGTGCAGTTGAACAAGTTAAAACACGTCTTGGCGGTAATCCAGTGCCAATCGTTGTTCCAATTGGTGCAGAAGAAAACTTCCAGGGTGTTGTTGACCTAATCGAAATGAAAGCGATTATCTGGGATGAAGCATCTCAAGGTATGAAGTTCGAATATGGCGAAATCCCTGCTGAATTGCTTGAGCTAGCTCAAGAATGGCGTACTAACATGGTTGAAGCTGCTGCAGAAGCATCAGAAGAACTCATGGACAAATACCTAGAAGGCGAAGAGCTGACTAAAGAAGAAATCGTTGGCGGTATCCGTAAGCGTACATTAGCGAACGAAATCCAACCAATGCTTTGTGGTTCAGCATTCAAGAACAAAGGTGTTCAACGTATGTTGGACGCAGTAATTGAATTCTTGCCAGCACCGACTGACGTTGAAGCGATCAAGGGTATCCTTGATGACAAAGCTGAGTCTGAAGGTTCTCGTGAAGCATCTGACGAAGCACCGTTTGCTGCGTTAGCATTCAAAATCATGAACGACAAATTCGTTGGTAACTTAACGTTCGTACGTGTTTATTCTGGTGTTCTTAAAGCGGGTAGCCCGTGTTATAACCCAGTAAAAATGAAGCGTGAGCGTGTTGGCCGTATCGTACAGATGCACGCAAACGATCGTCATGACATCGAAGAAATTCGTGCGGGCGACATCGCGGCATGTGTAGGTCTTAAAGACACGACTACTGGTGATACATTATGTGATGAAAACCACATCATTACACTAGAGCGTATGGAATTCCCAGAGCCAGTAATTGCACTTGCAGTTGAGCCTAAAACTAAAGCTGACCAAGAAAAAATGTCAGTTGCTTTAGGTCGCTTGGCGAAAGAAGATCCATCATTCCGCGTTCGTACAGACGAAGAATCTGGTCAAACGATTATTGCTGGTATGGGTGAGCTTCACCTTGACATCATTGTTGACCGTATGAAGCGTGAATTCGGTGTTGAAGCGAACATTGGTAAGCCAATGGTTTCTTACCGTGAAACGATCAAAAAGTCTGTTGAGCAAGAAGGTAAATTCGTACGTCAAACAGGTGGTAAAGGTAAATTCGGTCACGTATACGTACGTTTAGAACCGATGGATCCTGAATCTGAAAAAGATTACGAATTCGTTGAAGAAGTTGTAGGTGGTGTTGTACCTAAAGAATTCTTCGGCGCGGTTGACAAAGGTATTCAAGAACGTATGAAGAATGGCGTTTTGGCTGGCTACCCAGTGGTTGGCATTAAAGCGACATTGTTCGACGGTTCTTACCATGACGTCGACTCTGACGAATTGTCGTTCAAAATGGCGGGTTCTTATGCCTTCCGTGATGGTTTCATGAAAGCGGATCCTATCCTTCTTGAACCGATCATGAAAGTTGAAGTAGAAACTCCAGAAGACTACATGGGCGATATCATGGGTGACTTAAACCGTCGTCGTGGTATGGTTCAGGGTATGGACGATCTTCCTGGTGGTACTAAAGCCATTCGTGCTGAAGTTCCATTGGCTGAGATGTTTGGTTACGCAACTCATATGCGTTCTATGTCTCAAGGTCGTGCGACTTACTCTATGGAATTTGCTAAATATGCTGAAACTCCACGTAACGTGGCTGAAGGCATCATTTCTAAGTTCCAATCTGGCGGTAAAAAAGGTGACGACGAGTAATCTTTCGATTACTATAAGCCCAAACTAATTCATAGTTAAACCCAAGTGCTCATGCAGTGATCCTGCATGAGTAGTTTAAAAAGGAAGATCTCATGGCTAAGGCTAAGTTTGAACGTAATAAGCCACACGTTAACGTGGGCACAATTGGTCACGTTGACCATGGTAAAACAACTTTAACAGCTGCAATTGCAACTGTATGTGCGAAGAAATTCGGTGGCGAAGCGAAAGACTACGCTG
>NZ_JAMXXO010000011.1:0-99972 GCF_024129115.1 Acinetobacter lwoffii | reverse complement strand
AACGCGGAACCTTGGTAAAGACTTTGCCATCTACCGGAGAGATGTTGTCAAAGTATTCACCTTTGACCGGAGCGACCCATTCGCCGCCAATGAAGTTGTCGTATTGGGCTTTAAATTGAATTTTTGCACCGTCAGTATTGGGGTCTGCATAACGCATAATCTATTCCTTTATATGATTGTTAGTGGTGCAGGCTGAGCGCATTTTGCTGATCAAAAAATATAGGCGCTTCTGCATTCAGCTCTACTATAAAGAGGGAACAAGACAGACGGTTGTTTGTTTACAGGCTTGCTACAAAAGACAATATTTGGAGACAAGCATTAGAGAAATAAAAGCTATAAATTCTCAATTCTTAAATTTAAAAACAATAGGTTATGAAAGTTTAAAAACATCGAAAGATTGGCATATTTTCAATGTGTTTACTTACATTCACACCATAGTGCGGGTTTTACCAGACAGCCAAAATGGAGAAACGAATGAAATTTTCATTTCTCCTCGCTGCTTTATTTAAAGTGTTTAAAGACCTTGGTCATGCAGCCACTGAAACAGCTGCTGATAAACCTGCTCGCGTACTGATTTCTCTGAAAGTACCAGATCATGTAAACCGTTCTGAATACTCAGAACCGTGACATCACCTTTGATTTTTTTGGCATATTTACGAATATCTTTAATGCCTAAAATCACATCGCTACTCTGTGCCGCTTTGCCCCATTTTTTAGGATTGAGCGTTTGGTGCGAATGCATGACCAGTACCGGAATATCAATCTGAACACCGCGGTGAATTTCCTTTTGTGCCTCATGAATGGCACGAACAAAACTGATCCTTACTCTAGGGTAGCGGGTCTTTTTCCAGTCCAGACTGAAGTCCCATTCGCCTTTTAAATCCTTATGAAGGCTGGTGGCATACCACTTGTTCAGCTCGCTTGGAAATTTAAGATTGGGAAAAATTTTAGCCAGTCTGCTCAATTGCGGGATGCCGAGCGCGCGCTTGATCGGATTCATGTTGAAGTCATAAAACGGACTGTTGACCCAAAGCGCTTTGATTAAAGGATGCTGCGGATGATGTGCCGCATACAAGGTTGTGGTCAGGCCGCCGGTAGAATGACCACAGAGCAGGGCAGCATCGTGGCCCTCAGCTGCTATAATGTCGAGGGCTTGGGTAATTTCTGCATCATATTCAGCCAGGTCATAGACGTTATAATATTTTTGATGTGGCAGAATCGAACGTCCGTACTTTCTTAAATCCAGCGCATAAAAATCAAAACCATGCTGATTAAAGCGCTCTGCCATTTCGGTCTGAAAAAAATAATCGATAAAGCCGTGAATATATAAAACTGCTTTTTTTGTGGGTTGGGCTGCTTTTTTACGGATCAGGGTTGCTACGACTTTGCCCTCATAATCATCGGGAAAGTTTAAGATCGATTGTTCATAGCCTGTCCCCAAAATATCGGGCTGATAAAGCGGTTGCAGTTCACTCATTCTTATACTCGTTGGTCTTATTAAATTTATGCTTTATCCTTGATGAGCTGAGGTTTTTTGTCAAACAGAACTTGTTGCCGATTTAAATTAAAAAATACGAATACGGGTTAATTTTAGAAACCGTCCAAAACCTAGGCTGAAAATAGGTGTTATCAGATTATAAAATCCTGCTACAAGTATTATAAATTTGCTAAATGACCCAAGAGGCTAAAATCAGGATAAGCTATATAAAATAACGAGAGTGATGTCATTATTTTGGCAGAACTGCCGAAGATTGATTAGATGAGTTAAATAATGCCCAGAGAAAATTTGAACAGTAAACGCCCTTTATATATTCCTTATGCTGGAAATACTCTGCTAGAACTCCCACTACTCAATAAAGGCTCTGCATTTTCTGAAGAAGAGCGTAGAAGCTTTAACTTGCATGGCTTGATTCCTCATGTCACCGAGACGATTGAGGAGCAAAGTCAGCGTTCTTATCAGCAGTATTGTGCTTTCAGCAGTGATATTAACAAGCATATTTATTTGCGGAATATTCAGGATACTAATGAGACCCTGTTTTACCATCTGATTGAAAATCACCTCAGTGAGATGATGCCGATTATCTATACCCCGACTGTGGGTGAGGCATGTCAGCGCTTTTCTGATATTTATCGCCGTCATCGTGGGATCTTTATTTCCTATCCTGACCGTGATCAGATCGACCAGATTATTCACAATATCAATAAAAAGAACGTGAAAGTGATTGTGATTACAGATGGTGAGCGCATTTTGGGTCTTGGAGATCAAGGCATCGGTGGTATGGGGATTCCCATTGGAAAACTGGCACTCTACACCGCATGTGGCGGGATCAGTCCGGCCTATACCTTACCGATTACTCTTGATGTCGGTACCAATAATCAGCAGTTGTTAAATGACCCGATTTATATGGGCTGGCGTGAACCACGAATCAGCGGCGATGAATACTATGCTTTTGTCGAGACGGTGATTCGGGCGATTCAACAGCGCTGGCCAGATGCCTTAATTCAGTTTGAAGACTTTGCACAGAAAAATGCCATGCCTTTGCTGGAAAAATATCGTGATCGAATCTGTTGTTTTAATGATGATATTCAGGGCACCGCAGCAGTGTCTGTGGGCAGCCTGATTGCTGCTTCGCGCGCAGCAGGCAAACTGCTCAAAGATCAGGTGGTTACTTTCCTGGGCGCAGGTTCAGCCGGTTGCGGGATTGCAGAACAGATTATTAAGCAAATGGTTGCTGAGGGCTTAAGTGATGCCGAAGCACGCGCACGTGTATTTATGGTCGACCGCTTTGGTCTGATCACTGAGAATCAGCCGAATTTACTGGACTTCCAGCGAAAACTGGCACAGCCGCTTGAAAATGTAGAAAGCTGGGCAGATGCAGAGAGTATGATTTCTCTACTGGATGTGGTCAAACGTGCCAAACCGACGGTATTGATTGGCGTATCTGGACAGCCAGGTCTATTCACTCAGGAAGTGATTGAAGCCATGGCTGAAAACAGCGTACAACCGATTGTTTTCCCTTTATCTAACCCAACTTCCCGCGTAGAAGCTGTTCCGGCAGACATCTTGCAATGGACCAAAGGCAGAGCATTGATTGCAACGGGTAGTCCATTTGCCCCGGTGAATTATCAGGGACAGATTCATCATATTTCCCAATGCAATAACTCTTATATTTTTCCGGGTATCGGTCTGGGCGTAGTTGCTTCAGGTGCAAAACGTGTCACGGATAATATGCTGATGGCCTCGAGTAATGCCTTGGCGGACTGTTCTCCTAAACTCAAAGACCCTCAGGCAGATTTATTGCCGAATCTGGATTGTTTACAGTCAATTTCGAAGCAGATTGCCTTAAAAGTGGCACTTGCTGCGATTGAAGACGGAGTAGCACCGAAAGTCAGTGTAGAAGAATTGCAGCTAGCAATAGAGCATAATTTCTGGACACCGCAATACCGTGACTATCAGCGGATCACCTTTTAATTGTATTGAAGATGGATTCTTATCATCGCTAGTTTTTTTGCGCCAGCCTGCTTTCATCTGATTCATTGATGGAATATCAAAAAGCCCTGATCTTTTGATGAGGGCTTTTTTATTGTCTTAGGGGTGTCATGGTCATATCTTGGTTATAAAATCAGAAAGTACATTAAGAATTTTTTATTGAGTGAAATAAAAATGAAAGAATCATTTAAAGAAAATAACATCAGCATAAAAAAAGCCCCGATCTTTCGATCAGGGCTTTTTTAGAATCTGGAGCGGGAAAGGAGACTCGAACTCCCGACCCCAACCTTGGCAATAGTCACCGACATAAAATACACTAAATAACATAATTGGTATTTCAATAAACCCTATATATAACAGTTATATAGGGTTTTTATTTTGTGTGGTGTAATTTAAGGTAGAGTAGGGTGCTTTAAGTTTTGGTCACTAATTTTAATATGTAAATCAACAATAATTACCGACATATATATTCTCTTTCTAAGAGTAGTTTACTATTTGGTATAATATTATGATGAGGTTAGGGCTTTGACTGCTACGATTTCTGTTTGGCCTTTTGGCGTAAGACATACAAATATAAGTTTTCTACTTTTTCACGTGCCCATGGGGTGGTACGCAAGAATCGCAATGATGATTTAACACTTGGGTCTATGCAAAAACATCTAATCTCAATTTTACGACTTAAACCTTCAAAGCCACCGTAGTAATCCAATAATTCATCCAAAATGTCAGCAAGTTTTTTACCGTGTAAAGGATCATTGGTGGTGTTCATAATAGATCAATCGTATTTTGGGTGGCCATTATTATAACCTGGGCTAGTTGGAAAACTAGAGAGTTGGAATGTAGGTAATGATGGACTGAATAGCCACCAAAATTCTAGACACACATAACCATATTTTGGACTGCCACTGCTGTCCCACAATTTTTACAAGAGGAAGCTTACGCGAGCTTCCTCTTGATTGATGGAGGCTTTATCGAGTGAAAATAACGCTTTTAAGGTTTTTATTTCAAATAAATTTACTGGAATTATTCTGAGTAAGCGCTGAACTGTATTAGTTCAGAGTTAATCTGATTTTTTATCTTAGGAAAGAAAATTATTTCACCTAACCTTAAAATAATGTTTTTCAGTAACCAGCTAAATTTTTATTTGTTTATAAAGACGCTCTTTAGGGTCTTCATTTGATTTTGTGACTTTATCAGCAAATTTCTTATCTAACATCAAGGCTGCATATGTTTTGTAACCTATCTCCAATCGGTCTACCTTATTTCCTTCTTGTTCAAACTCTTCAATTAATTTATTGACTTTTTTTACGCTGATATCACTCATATCTTTCAACCATTTAATTTGGGGTTCTTTTAATCTAATCTTTAATTATTGAGATTAGATTAAAGTACAAAGCGCATTTAAGGGCTAATAGCTTATGGAGTAATCACCCCAGGTTAATTAACCCGAATCGCGGATAAGAAATAAACTTGAAAAATAAGAGGACTAGAGCCATCAGTTGAGTTACCAAACCTAAAGCTTTAGCCCCGATGTTCAATAGTAACGAATTATTCTGCGTAATTGATGATTTCTTTCTGAAATTTGAAGCAACTTATTGGAAATTTTCTAAATAAAGTCATCAGTCTATAAGAATTCGAATAGCCCAAATCAGCCTCTCAGAAATTAGTTTTATCGTCATTTGGTATATTTAGGACTTGGAAAAATTAGGCTTCATAGAAATGTCATAATTTAGAGATATTAATGTCATCGAACTGGATTAAAAAAGAACAAAAAACCCACAATAGAAAGCTGTTATGACTAAAAAAATATCCAGACGTGAACTGCTTAAGACCTCCATTGCAGGCTTCGGTGCTTTGTCTTTACCCATATCTTTGACCGCTTGTGGCAGTGATGAGGATGCTTCAGATCAAGCTCAGGCACATCCTAAAGTCGCTTTTAAACATGGGGTGGCCAGTGGTGATCCCTTACAGGATCGGATAATTCTATGGACACGCTTAAGTCCGGAAGATGAAAACCTGCGTTATCAGGTGCAGTGGGAAATTGCTGCCGATCAGGATTTTCGCCAGATAATCAATACAGGACAAGTTGAAACCAGTCGGTCGCAAGATTTCACGGTTAAAGTCGATGCGGATCGTCTATCGGCAGGGCAAACTTATTTTTACCGTTTTAAGTGTGCATCGGTATATTCATCTGTCGGTCAAACCAAAACTTTAGCCACGCAAAGCAAGCTGGTGCAATTTGCCGTTTGTTCATGTTCCAATTATCCAGCCGGATATTTTCATATCTATCAGGAAATTGCCCAGCAAGACCTAGATGTGGTGATTCATTTAGGGGATTACATTTATGAGTACGGGATGGGTGGTTATGCGACTGAACAGGCTGCAGCATTAGGCCGAAGTCTGGCTGCAGATAATGCTGAGGAAATCATTAAACTGGAAGACTACCGCAAGCGTTATGCCTTGTATCGAACTGATGCGGACTTACAAGCAGCACATCAGCGTCATCCATTTATTGTGGTCTGGGATGATCATGAGCTGACCAATGATACCTGGGAGCAGGGTGCGGAAAATCATGATGTTTCAGAAGGTGATTTTTTTGCACGTAAGCTGGCTGCTTTGCAGGCCTATTTTGAATGGATGCCGATTCGTCCAGTGTCTGAAACAGATCATTTGAATATTTATCGCCAGTTTAATTTTGGTGATCTGGTTCAGCTGAATATGCTGGATACTCGTATTTTGGCGCGTAACAAGCAATTGCAATATGCTGACTATCTTACCGCGACAGGACTAGATGCCAATAAATTTCAGACAGATTTGCTCAATCCGACGCGTACCTTGTTAGGACATACACAACGTGAATGGATACTGAAACAACTCAGCCAATCGAATGCCGTCTGGAATGTGCTGGGTCAGCAGGTGCTGATGAGCAAGATGCTAATTCCGGCCGAAATTCTGGCTGTTTTGGGGCAGATCACCAGTGGTCAGGCCACTGCAGATGTGTTGCTACAAGTGCGTCAGATGCTGACAGAACTGGTAGGCCTAAAAATACGCTATCTGCAAAATGATCCAACTTTGACAAAGGCAGAATTAGCCAGAATACTGACTGTTGTGCCTTATAATCTTGATGCCTGGGATGGGTACGTCGTGGAGCGTGAGGTGATTTATACGGCTTGTAAACAGCTGAATAAAAAACTGATTGTACTTGCAGGAGATACCCATAATGCCTGGAACTCCACTTTGAGAGATCAAGCCGGCAGTACAGTCGGGGTAGAACTAGCGACCAGTTCAGTTTCATCACCGGGTATGGAGAAGTATTTGCAGATTCCCTTAGCCCAGTTACAGGAATTTGAAATGGCATTTACTACGCTAATTGATGAGCTGAATTATTGTAATTTGAATCAACGCGGATACTTGAGTGTTGCATTTACCCCGGATCAGGTACAGGCGAACTGGATTTTTATCGATAGCATCCAGAATCGTAGTTATCAGGTTGATCAAAGCCGTGCGTATCAGCTTCAATTAGATCATGAATTAAATGAAATCAAACCGTTAAAGCAAACTGCCTAAGCTGCTTAGAGTTTAAATATCCGGGCCAATGCCCGGATATTTTTTTATAACATTTCATCCCTATAGCTATCAATATCCAGATGTTTGATCGTATTTGCAATACTGATGCTCATATTTTAGTAGCCGCGTATATAATCCGGCAAAGTGAATTAATTGCTGTTTTAGTTCGGCATACCGAGGATCATGGCTTGAATAAAAACGTAATTTTAGTCGTAGCAGGCAGGTTTTTTATAAGCCCAAAAACAGATTTTATGTAATGGGAACAAAAATCATGGCAGCCAAGGCCCAAGGAATTAAGAGCTTGGCTTTGTCCCTGATTCCGCGGATTTTAATTTGGGGATTTACGCATTGTTATGTGCATATCAACTCACCCATCAAAATAAGCCAAAAATTCTAATTATAGAATCAGTGGCTTAAACAGGATTCGGGTTAATTAAGATGTATGGTTTAATAAGTGCTGTTGTGCGATATACATGGGCTTATCCAAACTTGGTGTACATTGAATCCATGTTCCATCTGCTTGAAGCTCCCATGCACGGCGGTTATCTTGAAGATAATTCATTAAGCCATCTTGCAGAATTTGTTTACGAAGTTTTTTATCTTCGATTGGGAAACAGGTCTCGATGCGAGAGAATAAATTACGCCCCATCCAATCTGCACTGGCGCAATAAAGCTTGTTTTCGCCCTGATGGTAAAAATAATAAACCCGGGTATGTTCTAAAAAACGTCCCACAATTGAGCGGACTCGAATATTTTCAGAAAGCCCTTTCACTTGTGGGCGTAAGCAGCAAATTGAACGGACAATCAAATCGATTTGAACGCCCGCTTTAGATGCCCTATATAGGGCATCAATTAGTTGAGGTTCAGTTAAGGCATTTACTTTAATAATAATCTGCGCTTTTTTGCCTGCTTTGCTATTTTCAGTTTCAGTTTCGATGAGTTCAATCAATTGAGAATGCAGAGTAAATGGTGCATGAAAAAGTTTTTTCAATTTGACCATTTTCCCCATGCCTGTGAGCTCCTGAAAGACTTTATGGACATCTTCACAAATATCAGCATCACTGGTCAGTAGTCCATAATCAGTATAGATTTTGGCATTCATTGCATGATAGTTACCTGTGCCTAAATGAACATAACGTTTAATTTTGTCTATTTCACGACGCACGATCAGAATCATTTTGGCGTGGGTTTTATAGCCAACGATCCCATATACAACAACCGCCCCAGCTTCTTGTAATAGATTGGCAACTTCGATATTTGACTCTTCATCAAAGCGAGCACGTAATTCAATCACTGCTGTGACTTCCTTACCATTTCGTGCCGCTTCAGCAAGGACTTGCACAATTTCAGAATGTACACCACTCCGATAAAGGGTTTGTTTTATGGCTAACACATGTGGATCATGGGCTGCCTCTTTCAGTAGCTTAATGACCGGAGCGAAAGAGTGAAAAGGGTGATGTAATAAAACATCTCCGGTTTTTAATACCTCAAATATGGATTTTTTCCCATACAACACTTTCGGTAATTTTTGTACATGGGGAGGAAAACGTAACTCTGGCAAATTGAAGTTCGATATAAAGCGCGCCAGATTAAGCGGGCCGTCAATACGATAGAGTTGCTCTTGCTTAAGATCAAATTGTCCAAGTAAATAATCAATAATATTTTCAGGGCAATTTTTAGTCACCTCAAGTCTTACAGCCCGACCAAAGCGCCGTGAGGATAGTTCATCTTTTAAGGCAATTGCTAAGTCTTCAACATCTTCTGAGATAGTTAAATCTGCATTACGTGTGACCCGAAATTGATAACATCCAGTGGTGGTTACCCCTGGAAATAACTCATGAAGATGTTGCTGAATAATGGCTGAAAGTAGAATGTAGTGTTCATCCTCGCCAGAAATACTATTAGGTAACTTTACTAATCTAGGTAATGATCGTGGTGCGGGAACAATCGCCAAATCAATTTTTCGTCCAAATGCATCTTTACCTTCTAGGGTTACAATGAAATTTAGACTTTTATTCACTAGCCGAGGAAAGGGGTGGGCTGGATCTAAACTGATAGGTGTGACCACAGGTCGAACTTCATTATGGAAATAGTCCTTAATCCATTCTTTATGTTTTTCGAGGATGTCACCATACTGAATGAAATGAACACCATGTCCTTGCAGTTGTGGTAAGAGATTATAATTAAGTATTTTATACTGTTCTTCGACAGCTTCGTGTGCAAGTTTGGAAATGGTGGTGACTATATCTGAGAGGAGTGAGTTATCTGGACGAGCTCTAGCATGATCTGAAAGTTCAATTTGTTGCATTAAACTGGCAACTCGTATTTCAAAAAACTCATCCAGATTACTTGAAAAAATAATTAAAAAATTTAATCGTTCAAGTAAAGGGTATTCAGTATCTTTCGCCTGTGCCAACACCCGCTTATGAAACTCAAATAGTGAGAGCTCTCTATTTATATACTTTTTTAACGGATGTGATGAAGAGTTTGAAGACACATTTAAGGTAGTCATTTATGGCTCTTATAAAGTCAGATTGCAGCGCTGAAGGAAGCTAATAGAAAATTCTTTAAAGCCTTTGAAAGAGGTTAATTGACTCTTTGTAAATAAAAAAATGACTAATTCTGTAGAAAGGCTAAGAATTAAACTTTATTCAACTAAGCATTCTGTGACTGTTTCATGACATATTTATGACATCGTACTGTATTGTTATTTCATCTGGGTAATATTCAGACTTTTATCTGAATTTAGAAGAAAAGGGGCAACGTTGATTTAAACCGGGACAACTTGGGGGCTTAATGAGAAAAATTCTAGAAAAGCGATTTCACTAAAACTGTCATCAGTTATTCATAGTGATGTCATGTATAAAAACTAAGCTATTTTGAATTTTAACAACTGTTCAAAATCATTATGAATATAAAACCAAAAATATTGAGTTTAAGTTTAATACTTATGGGGTGCTCGTTTTCTGCACATGCACAATTAATGTTTAGTCAGTATATAGATGGTACATCTAATAAAAAGGGTTTGGAAATTTATAACCCTGACAGTTTAACAGTGAACTTAGCTGATTATGAGATTCAACAATTTACTAATGGTTCAACCACGAAATCTGCGACTTTTCAATTAGAAGGTTCATTGGCAAGTAAAGCAAAATACATTATTGGTCGAACAGAGTTGCAGGCAGTAATTGGTAATAAAGTCAATCAAGTGGCAGGACTTGCATTTAATGGAGATGATACCTTGGTCCTGTTTTATAAAGGTACTCCAATAGACCGTTTTGGTCGTGTGGGAGAGGATCCAGGTACTGGTTGGGGAGTGGGTTTTAGTAGTTATCAAAATAGTTTGTCACGTACTAAAACTTCAAATAATGTAACTTCAATTGATCCTGCAACAGCATTTGAGTTAGAAAGCGAATGGTCTAAATGGTCTGATCGAAATGAGTTTTCCCAGTATTTAGATACAAGCGCGCCTATAACCTCCCCCGTTACTCCTATCAGTTGTAATACAGCAGATACGGCGATTGCGGACCTACAATCTGCCGCAGAAAATCAACCATATGTTGTTCGTGGTGTTATTACCGCAGACTACCGTTATGACAATGGTTTTTCTGGTTTTTATATACAAACGCCCGATAGTAAAGCCAAATCCAATTTAAGTAATGCTATTTTTGTCTATCTTCCTGCAAGTAGTAAAATCACTGGAGGAAAAGTAGGTGAAGAGGTTATTTTAAAAGGTCGTTTAACCTCATATCAAAACCAACTCCAAATAGATCAACTTGATCAAAATATTCAAACCTGTCATACACAAGCATCCAATACAGTCACGGCACAGGCACTTAATTTACCGTTTACCAGTTTGACGGAGATAGCAGGAAATGTACCTAAACGCTATCAAGGGATGCTGGTTAAAATCCCACAAACTTTAACGATAAGTGAAAATTACAATTACGGTCGTTATGGTGAGCTATCTTTAAGTTTAGGTCGCTTGTATATTCCAACTAATCTATATCCTGCAAAATCTGCTGAAGCAGTTGCATTAGCCCAGCAAAATCTGCTTTCTAAAATTATCTTGGATGATGGCTATAATAATCAAAATAGAACACCATTACTTCCGCAAAACTTCAATGCCATAAATACATTAAGAACAGGTTCTGAACTGAAAAATGTTGAGGGGATTTTAGAATATCGTTTTAATGCATGGCGAATTCAACCGATACAGGGGAAGGTACAACCTGAAATTATCAAGGATACTAATTTACGTCCTTCAACGGTGATTCCAAAAGATGTTAAACAAATTCGCGCTGCGGCTTTTAATGTCTTAAATTATGATAATGGTTCAGAAAAAGGTTTCCCAACAGAACGTGGTGCAAGCTCAGAAACTGAGTTTAAGAAGCAACATCAAAAAATTGTCAGTGCTTTAAAAACAATTGATGCCGATGTGTATGGGTTAATGGAAATCGCAAATAATGGTTTTGATGATAAAAGTGCAGTGGCATACTTATCGCAAGCCTTAGGTGCAGACTGGAAATATGTCATTCCAACCCAAATGACAAAATTAGGTACAGATGCAATTGCAGTTGCGATTATCTATAACAGTAAGCGCGTAAAACCTGTAGGTGAGCCTGCAGTTTATGATGATCAGACTGAAAAGAACCGTGTCACCATGGCGCAAAGTTTCCAATCTGTAAATGGTGGAAAAATATTTACGATAGTACCCAATCACTTAAAGTCGAAAGGCAGTTGTCCTACCGATAAAACTCTGGCCGATGCTGATCAGGGTGATGGTCAAGGTTGCTGGAATGCAACACGTTTAACTGCAGTACAAGAACTTATGCAGTGGATTGCAAAAAATCCAACACAAGTGGCTAAACCAAATTATTTGCTGGTCGGTGATATGAATAGTTATGCTAAAGAAGATCCGATTTTAGCATTAGAAAAAGCCAATTATAAAGTCTTGCTCAATGACGAAAAAATTGGACAAGGTAAAACAGCCTATAGTTATGTATTTGGTGTTGCAAGTGATGCCAATGGCAATGGGGGCGCAGGAAACCTAGACCATGCAATTGCTGATGCAGACTTATATCCAATGGTGAAACGCGCTTTTGCTTGGCACATCAATGCTGATGAGCCGACGGCCTTAGACTATAACGAAGAATATAAAACAGATGAGCAAATTGCAGCATTCTATAGCGATGATGCATTCCGTTCTTCCGATCATGATCCTGTAATTGTTGATATGGATTTAAACGAAAATATATCGAGTAATCCTGATACAGGAAAAATAAGCGGTGGCAGCATGGGGATCTGGTCAATGTTAACCTTAACGGGCCTCGTTTTAGTTTCCATGATACGCAGACGTAAATTTTGATATGAGTTCATCGACTGTAAATTAAGAAAACTGACGAAATAAATTTAATCTATAAGGGGAAATTTCATATTTCTCCTTATTTTATTGAGTGCTTAAAAAATTAGCCAAGCAATAATCAAACATATGCTTATTCAAAATTTATAATTTAAGCTTGGGGCATGAAATGAAAAGTTCCCTAATGGGATAACTTAACCATTTGTTAAAAAACAATTAGAAAAAATAGTGAATGTCATGAATTTTAAACAGCAGACCTACATGATGTTTGTTTAAATTATAATCAGGTGGGGTGGTCATGTCTTTTAATAATAAACTAACTAGGTATTCGGGTTTTACATGCAGTTTATTAGTTTCTAGTATGTTTTTAACTGGGTGTAATAATGATAGTAAAGAAAATACGAATATAACGCCTGTTATTCCTCCTAAACCGCTGGAAGTCAATTTAGTACATATTAATGACAGTCATTCACATTTGGATGAGGAAAGTACTATATTAATGCTTGAAACTTCGATGGGTAAACGTGAAGAAATACAAGTCTCTAATGGTGGTTTTGCACGCGTTGCTGCGTTGATGAATACTTTGGCAAGCACTGAGAAGAATCCAATAAAAATTCATTCAGGTGATGCCATTACTGGGGACCTCTATTTTACTTTGAAAGAAGGTGAAGCAGAGGCAGATCTCATGAATAGTGTTTGTTTCGATACGTTAACGCTAGGTAATCATGAATTCGATAATACGGATGATGGCTTAAAAAAATTTATTGGATTCTTAAATGATAAAGGTAATTGTGAAAATAAAACCCAAGTCTTGAGTGCAAATGTCGAGTTTGGAAAAACTTCAGCACTATACCAAACTAACCTTGTTAAACCTTATACAGTTATGGAAAAAGAAGGGCAGAAAATTGCTTTAATTGGTTTAACGATTGCCAATAAAACTAAAAATGCTTCTCGACCAAATCAAGATACTGTATTTAATGATGAAGTAGTTACTGCACAAAAATATATTGATGAGCTAAAACAGCAAGGCATCAATAAAATTATTGTTCAATCTCATTTAGGGTACGGGTTAGAAAAAGATTTAGCCACTAAATTGTCAGGCGTTGATGTCATTGTTGGCGGAGATTCTCATACCTTGCTGGCAGATGCGAAACTTAAAAGTTACGGTATAAGCCCAGAGGGTGACTATCCCACTGTATTAAAAAATAAAGATGGTGATCAGGTCTGTGTTGTACAGGCATGGCAATATAGTTATGTCGTCGGACAACTCAAAGTCAACTTTGATGCCGATGGTAAAATTGAAGCATGTGCAGGAAAAGCCAATGTATTGATTGGCGATGATTTTAAACGTACAGCTAAAGATGCTCCAGCATTGATGAGTACGGAACTAGATTCTATTAAGCGAGATATTGAAAATAGTAACTCCTTACGTATTGTACAGCCTGATGCTATAGCTTTAAGTATTTTAGAACCGTATAAAGTCGCTAAAAACTTATTAGGCAAAGAAAAAGTTGCCATTGCTAATGATAATTTATGCTTACGTCGTGTTCCAGGAATGACCAAAGATACATCACGTTCTAGTTTAGGTGATGTCTGCAATAAAGCAGATTTTATTAATCAGCATGGGGGTGATGTACAGCAGCTGGTTGCCGAAGCATTTCTACAGCAAGGTAAAAAATATTTTAATGCAGATATTTCAATCCAAAACGGAGGAGGGGTAAGGGTAGATCTGCCTCAAGGTGATATTACGGTAGAGAAAATTTATACAGTGCTGCCATTCAAAAATACCTTAGTACAATTAAATGCAACTGGCCAAGAAATTAAAGCAGTGCTGGAAGATGCCATGGATGCTGTTACGAGTAATAACACAGGCAGTTATCCATATGCGGGTGGACTACAATGGGATGTAGATTTAACTAAGGCAAAGGGTCAGCGTTTATCCAATTTAAAGGTTCGAAATGCACAAGGTCAATATCAGCCATTAAATATGAATCAGACCTATCAAGTAATTACCATCAACTTTCTGGCTGATGGTCAGGACTTTTACACAAGCTTTAAAGACATTACTGGTGAGCGTCGTATAGATGTGGGATTAGATTATGCAGAAGCATTTTTGCAGTATGTAGAAGGGTTACCTGGTGAAAAAGGGCAAAAGGCCTTGTCCCGATTGCCAGTTGAGCAATACAGCACGCAAAATTATAAAGAATAAAAAGGATTTATTGATAAAAGATAAAAATTTTGGCTCAGACCGATCCATAGTTTTAAAAAAAAGAAGCTCCATTGAGCTTCTTTTTTTTAAAACTATGGATTAGAGAAATATTACTTTTTAAATTTTCATTCAAATTAATTTAAAAGGGGAAATAACTATTCCGATTCGTAAAGCGTATATTTGGTCTATATAGTACAATGGAAGTTGATTACATAGTTTTTGCTGGAAAATCTAAGGTTTGTCGTAATTTTTTGAAAGACGTTAAGTGATATTTAAGAATCAAATAAACTATTTTCATCATAGTGAAATAATTTGATTTTATATTTAGTGCAAATAAATAATACTGAATAATTAGTGATACAGCGCAAATTGATCTGTTTAATTTGGGAGAGTTAAACAGATTTTTTTCTTGAAAAAAATATCTAATCCCTAGCCGAAATTGTTACGGCACTAACAGCCCCGTCAAGTTATTGAGCGGGGTTTTTCTTTTCTTATTGGTGGTACACATGGATGCAGTCAATGCAAAGAGAACCTTAAATAAATTACACAATGAGTGAAAGAGATATGAAAACTTTGAACCGACATTTATAAACAGCTAACAGGTGATCACTATTGATGATAATGATGCCTAGTATTTACATGCCTATGAAGAATATTTAATCCAATATTAACCAGGAATATCTATTTAAATACAAATAGAACAGTGGGTTAATTTTTTAAAAAAGTCGCTCTTGGTGTAATACAGTCATAGGCTTATGTAGGGTAGCAGGTGATATGTCATCTAACTCATTAAGCTGAACAGATCGTGGGCGGCCAATACACGCTAAGCAAAACTAAAATTGCAGAGCATGACCATCTTTTACTGAATAGAGCTGCAGACGAGGAAAATCCTCTAGAGTCGATGGATATTTATCTATTGATGATTTTACTAATTTGAAAAGTTGAGGCTGTTGTTTAACATCTAACTTTTTTGCAAATCTTGTCCAAGTAAGTGCCAAAATTTGGCAGGAAATAAATCATTCAAATTATTTCACATTCAATAATTGATCCCACTTGAAGTAGTTTTGAGTTAGCCGATCTCTTGACATGTTCCAGGTTCTATTCGGTAACGTACTTGCTCCTAAAGCCAGCTTGGTTTTGCCAAACTTATGATGGATTTCCTCAAGTGAATCCATCAGGTTATTGTCTAAGCTTATTTGCTTCATGTCAGTGAACAGGTCATAAATATGGGAAGCTTTAGGCTCCAGGCACGTCAAGATCACGCCACATTTCTTAAAGGCAATATCTTTGGTATACAAGTCATCAATCATCGTGGTAGCAATTTTAGAGAACACTAACAGGTTGTCAGTAGGTTCTTGTAAAGTCACTGCAGCTGACTTGCTGTAATAAGGTCTATACGTGTCAAACGGGTTAGATTGTACGAAGCCAATTATATAACCACACAATAAATTTTCACCTCTTAAACGAGTAACTGCATCTTGCACATAGAGGCTCATAGCTTCTTTTAAGTCGTCAATATGGTAAATCCTTTGTCCAAAAGAACGGCTTGCAACAATCTGCTTTTTTGGTGCCCGCGTATGCTCTAGCTCTATACATGAAACACCCTGCAATTCCAGTAATGTCCTATGCATGACGATAGAAAACTGATCTCTGATCATCAGAGGCGAAGCCATAATGAAATCCATGACTGAGTGTATCCCCATGCTGTTGAGCTTTTGGCTGTGCTTCCTGCCAACTCCCCAGATTTCACTCACTTCTATAGCTTGGTACAGATCTTCAGCAGAGCAAGGATCCATTGAAACTAGGTTGCATACACCGTTCAGATAAACATTCTTTTTCGCAATGTGGTTTGCTAGTTTTGCTTCTGTCTTAGATCTGCCAATGCCAATACATACTGGTAAACCAAGCCAAGAAAAAATACGCTGACGAATGTGCTGGGTATAGTCAGTTAAGTCGTAATTTCCCGCATGGGCTGTCAGATCGAGAAAACATTCATCAATAGAGTAAATCTCCTGTTCTTTAGGAGAAACAAAGTCGGACAGGACTTTCATGAATCTGCGTGACATCTCTGCATACAGGGCATAATTGCTAGAAAGCACTTGGACCTGATGCTGTTCAACGATGTCCTTGATCTGAAATAGAGGAACACCCATCTTAATGCCTAGGTCCTTGGCCTCTTGAGAGCGGGCTACAGCGCAGCCATCATTATTAGACAGGACAATTACTGGTTTATCTTTTAGACCAGGGTTAAAGATGCGCTCACAACTCACATAGCAATTATTAATGTCTACTAAAGCGTAGATTTTCTGAGAATATATGGTCATTGGGCAGGAAACCAATAAAGAAATTAACGATTTCTAAATGACTTAATGACAAAAGTAACCACACCCCAAATCACCATTTCCTGGCCATCTTGCAGATGAATGTCTGAGCAATCTGGATTTTCAGCTTTAAGCCAACGATAATTATTTTCGATCATTAAGCGTTTTACAGTGAAATCATTGTCGATCAGTGCAATCACGATGTCTTCATGTTTGGCGTCAATACTTCGGTCTACAATCAGTTCATCATCAATCTCAATACCTGCATCTCGCATAGAAAGTGAAGCGACTTTCACCACAAAGGTTGCTGCTTCATTTCTAATCAAGTGTTCATTCATGTCTAGAGTTTTATCTACATAGTCTTGGGCAGGGGATGGAAAGCCAGCAGCGATTTTCTCAGCGGCTAAAGGAATTTTCATGTAGGTGGATGACTCTACAACAGAGATTGAAGCAATATCATTAAAGCACGGGTTTTCTGTCTTATTGAGATAGTTTTTAATCTCTATAATCTTAGAGAGGGGCACTCTTAATGTTTTTGTAGGCTCGTTATATTTCAGTTTTCTACCTGCACCTTCTCTGATTCCACCACGATTATTGTTCATAATCTACCTACTATTTGATTTTGTGACAAAATCAAATATTAACTTTAACTCTTTGTAAAAACAATATAATTTGGATGAATGGTTAAGGTGAAATTATAAATTCCCGGAACTTATAGGCCTTATCTTTTGTTAATTCGCGGCATACTGAGTAACTTCTATTGAAGTTTAAGAGATCGTGGTCTGCCAATACAGGCTAGATGTAGACAAAACTTAAATGCTGCAAGAGCATGGCCATCTTTTACCGAATAGAGTTGCAGACGAGGAAACTCCTCTAGAGTCGATGGATGTTTACCTGTTGATGCTTTTGCTAATTTAAAAAGTTGAGGCTGTTGTTTACCATCTAACTTTGTTTGCAAATCTTGTCCAAGTAAGTGCCAAAATTTGGCAGGAAATAAAGCCTTAACTTGGGAGTAAAAATGTTCGAGTTGATCGATATCCTTCCAGCGGTAATGGATACCGGTATGTGATGCGGTCACTCGAGTTAAAAATACATTTAGGACGTATGCAATTTGTGCTGGATTTTTACGAGCTATTTTCTGTAGATGTTCAAAAAAATATGTCACTGTATAAAGCTCTTCAGCGCTATCAAGCATTGCTGGTTTTAAGTGGATTGAGCTATCAATACTAAATAAACGGGGATTCCCTTTTTTTGATTTAATGTCTGCTAAATTTAGGGCATTTTCATACCAATAATTGACAAGCTCTTCTGGTAAACACATTTTTTGAGATACAGCTTGAGGATCGTTGTGAATCTCTAATTGATTTAAGGTTTCATAAAAGCGTTGAAGTGAAATTTTAGAGCCTTCTGTGCCGGCGAAGAAAGCAAAAAAGTCATGGGATTGATTTGTTTGTACTGACAGTTCTGCAAGAATGTCAGTAGCATTACTCTGAAGCCAGTTTGTTTGATCATTCAATAATATAGTGGCTAGAACGGCCTGATTTTTCTCAAAATTAAAGTTTTTTTCATCCTTTGTTATTTTCAAATTTTTATATGTTGCATTGTAGCCCATGATTTTTTTAGCCAGTTCATTTGGCATATCTGGATGATGTTTTAGTAGTTTTTGACCAGCAATGAGATAACTTAAGTGAATATAACTTTTGAAAGTTTCAATGGGTTCTATATGCCCTAAAAGATGTGCGATAACAAACCAATGGTTTTGTCCATGTTGATTTTGAAGAAGTTCATCTCGAATTTTTTGATATTCGTTTTCGCTATAGTCAGTTAGCTCTTGCACAAGTGGCGCATATTCACAGTTAAGTACAAGTGATAAATGATTCGCTGCAGTGTGACGAAAAGAGTGAAATGAATAATGATGTCCTTTAAACACGTGATTCATTATCAGTTTTAGGGGCACAGTGACAGTGTGTCGATTCAGTTTTTTATTTTCATTTAAATTGCTGAATAAATATAAACTTTTCTTATTCTCTAAACGTTTTTCAACAATAAAATCGCTAAAAAATTGGTATTCATCGTCTTTAAGCAAAGCGTAGGCAGGCACAATGCGTTCCGCACTATCAGTTTTGAGCAGATGTTGATTTCCTTGTTTTTTCGAACCATACGGTTGAACCCAGATGGAAAATTGATCTAAACCCTCGATATCTTTTACACGTAACCCGAGGATTTCGTTAATACGCAGACCAGTACGGTAAGCCAAAATATAAATGATTTTTAATAATTTATAGTGATGGTCTGAGATGGATTGGTCATGTAAGAGCTGATTTAACTTCTTTAATATGACCTGGAAGGCTGTATGACCTATGATGCGTGCCCGAGGTCGACTTTGCGATGCGATAAATTCAAGTTCGAAATCTTCTGCTTGAAAAACAATTTGCTGGAAGGTGTGAAAACGTTTCAACATGCGGATCGTTTGGTCTTTAGATTTTTTAAACTCAGGTTCATCTGCTTCATCAGCAAGTCGTGTATTGCTAATGATTTGTTGATAGATTTTGTTCAGTAGATCATTAATGTCATCATCGGCATCGACGTATTGCAAGGCATGAGTTAAAAACGGTTCTGCAATCCGGGTGTAATATGTATAGATTGAACTATCTGCGAGTTTTTGATTGTCTTGAGATGCCTTCGTGTACTGAGTTGTATCAAAATCAAAAGTGGCTGATAATTTTTTTATTTGCTCTGAATTTGGTCGATACAGACTGATGAGCCATAAGATAATACGCTTAGAAAACTTATTAAACTGCTCTTGGTGAAGCAGGCAAAAATCAATAATAAGTTCAGCAATGGGGTGTTCCGTTGATGGTGTGCGAATAATTTTCAGCAAGTTTTTATGAATAAATATGATATTTTCTACTGCTTCAGACGTATTGAGATCTGGTAGGGCTTTGGCGGTAGAAGAGACATTTTGTTCGATTTCATCACTTAATTGAGTTTTGAGTTTTGGGAATGCAAAATTTTCAAACTCATGTTCAGATAAACCACACGTGAGCGTGTTTTCTAACAAACATTGTGAGAGGGCAGGATCAATATCTGCATTGTGCAGTTGTACCCAATTAAAATTGGCATAGTCACGTAGAAATTTGAAAGTCTTTTGGGTGTATGGATGTTTTATTTTTTGAAAAATGAGGTGTAGATAAGCATCCACGTCTAGACTGATGTCACGAATTTGCCTTGTGTTGAAGTGAATGAGCCAAAGTCGTGTGAGTTGATCTGGAACAAAATTACGCGATTTTCGAATTGTTTTCTCATCGACAAATAGATCGCCATAGCTTGGAGAAAATGGCTCTAAAAAGATGATATTTAAATCGCAAATTTTTTGGATTTTTACGGGATTCTTTAAATGTTCAAGTAATGCATTTAATGTTGCTGTTTGACTTAGTCCACCATATAGCATTGAGCAAAGCAGAATATTTGCAATAATTTCTTCATCAGAAAACGTCGAGCTATCTTGAGCAAGAATCCAGTAGTGCCACAGTTTTTCGAGGATGATGTCAATTTCATGACCGGCCTGGATCCAATCCAAAGTGAAAATTGGTTCATCACGTTTCATCTCGAAGGTGAGATAAGGTAGTGGGAGGTCTAGGTTATTGCTCTTATTGAGGTCTTTGATATATGTTCGGAAGAATTCATGTGCATATTTATTCCAAGCCAAATTTGGTGCTTTACGTTTAATAAACTCATAAATCGCAGGATAAGCTTGAATTAAGTCTTCAGTTGAGAATTTTTGTTCATCAAAGTATTGGCGGAGCTCATGTTCTGCATCAGCTCGTAGATTCTTTTCTAATTCATTACGTTGAAGTTGACGTCTATCTTCTGCATAGCGTTTTTTTGAGATTTTTTTATTGCGTGAGGACATCAACTTCAACACCTGTAATTTTAAAATACGTTTTCATTTGCTCTAAAACATCTGCAATTTTGGAAAATTGAGAGAGCGATAAACTGGAAAATGGATGGGCTGCTTCTTGTTGCATAAGCTCATGTCCAAAAAGTGCCAAAATTTCAGGTTCAGAAACTTTATGAGTTAAAAATGCACGAGCTGTGTGGCGATGCCAGTTTGCATGATCAAGACCTAATTCTGGATGAAATTTTTTTACTGAAGATGGGCTTAACGGTATCCAGTCATTATTCTGAATGATTCCCAAGAGGGGGAGCTTACTCATTTTGATTTGTTGTATGACCTCACTTAAAGCTGGTTGACTCATCATGATTTGAATCAAAAAATATTCTAAAAAATTAAGGAATTTTTTTATCTCTTCAACTAAAAATGGGCAAAGTGGAATGAGGCGTCCAAATCCATTACGGCCGCCTACTTCTTTGTCTGAAACCATCAAAATTTGGCGTTTTAAATTAAAGTTTTTAAGAAATCCAGGGAATTCAGCAACGGGGCGTGCTGCTGTAAAAAGAAGAAGGATATGCCATAACCAGATGTTGTAATGATTAAAGATTGAAATTAGGTCATCTTCGGCTTGTGAAAAAATATTAAATTTCAATACAGCAAAAATCTCTGTAATTACCTGTGGCTTGGGAGCTTTACGACTACCAAAATAAAGTGTTGAATCAGATGGTGAAGTGGTAACACCACTTTCATATTTACGCACTATATCCGTACAGAGTGATTTTAAAATATCGAGATATTGTGCGTGTAAACGCGGGATATTCTGATGACAATAAGAAATAGACGATGACTGATTTGCATCAATCCCTGTAACTAGGTCTGCAAGTTGTTTATTACCTGTTTTTTCAAGAACCGTGTGATGCAGTAGAGAACTCACCTTTACGACAGACAGTTTTGGAATCAGTAATTCTTGTCTTAATTTGCGTAAATATTGCTGTATATCATCGATACTAACCGAATCCATTTTGCGAAGATCCTCTATGAATAGATTCGGAATTGGAATGTCTAAATAGATAGTCTGATTGAGCAAGCTGTCCGAATACTTAAAATTGCGGTTCTCAAATATATTAAATTTACTGCGTAAGAAGAACTGATCATTTTTATGGAGCAATTCTTGGCGGTTATTTAATTTTTTAGCTCGCTTACTTTCTATATATAACCACTCATTCACACTATTGCCTGTTAAAAATGCAAGTATCAGGATCAAAGCACTTTTATTTTGATGTTCAGAGTAGTCCCCATGAAGTCTTTTCAGTAGATGGTTCACGCTAGATGGATTTGGGAAAAAACTACTCGACGTGAGTAAATGTTCTTTACGTTGAATATGTTTTGCAACGAGTGGTAGAACATAACTTTGAATCGTTTCTGAATGTGCTGCCAGTGGTGTGACATGAGTTGGATTGACAACAATTTGCCGACTAACTGGCTCATCAATTAACGTTTCTATATTCAGTGCTTTAGATTTAGCACTTTTTTTTATTTCTACACTTTCTTCAATGAATTGTTCTTCATCAAGAAATTGATGTTGAAGCTGTGTACCGATACTTGCACGTGCAATCTTCGCTTTGTTTTTTAAAACGTAGTTAAAGGTAACACGAATATCATTGAGTAGATTACGGTCAAACTCAGGCAATTCATCCTTATCTAATGTGATCAGATGTTGAATAAATTGTTCTAAGCTCAGCGTTGGATCTTGAAGATAGGTATTCCAGAGACGTTGATACTCTTCTGTATTTTGATATTTTTTTTCAGTATCTAAATTTTTATTCGCATTCCTAAAGCGCTGAAATAAGCGCTTTATGGTATTGAAGTGTTCTGTGTGTGCTTGTTTAAAAAGCTCTGGTTTAAGCTCAGGAAGAGCAATTAAATAAATTGCCGCTTTTAAAACTAAAATATTCCAATTTTTTGCATGCGTCTGCAATTCAGAAAATTGTGCAATTGAATTGATGTATGACGTAATAGGTAAATCACTAATCTTAACTTTTTTCGTGAACGCGATTACCGGAGGTGTCGGCAGTTGCGAATCAAAGTCTACATCGATATCAAAGTAATCAAGATTGAGACCAACCAGAAAATTGTCAGTCTGTTTAGAAGACAATATTTTAACCACAAAGTTAATATGTTGCGTACGTTCAAATTGCTCATCACCAAACAGTTTTTCTAGTGTTTTTTGCAGTGAAATAACTGGCAAATCAATATACTCGTTTAGAGAGTTCGACACTATGATCTCCAAATTTTTTCTGTACTTAGGCAACTATCAGAGTGACCAATGAGTTCTTTTACACAGCTGCTGTTGAGTGATAATTCATTAAAAATATGTGTGCGCTGTTGTTCGATATTTTTAATACGTCGATTAAGTTGATTTCGAGAACATGAAAGCAGTTGTGCTAGCAGCTCCAGACTCATTTGATAATGTGGCTTTAAAGATGATTCTTTATTAAGAGTTAATAGTGTTTGACGTGAAAGATGCGTGTTAATCAAATGCAATGCTTTTTTGGGATTTAACGACAGAATATTAATTTTATTAGATTTGATGAATTGAATAAATTCAAGACTGCATAACTCTTTCAGAAATAATAATTCGTCATCTGAAAAAGATTGTTGATGATGAATAATTAAAGTGACTTCTTTGATATCATTCTTTAAGTAGCTAAGATATAAGTGAATATTATTAAAAACGGTGTAGCTATCAAATTCTGGAGTTTTCCAGACATGAAGTTCTTTTATACGATTAGAAATATCTAAATCTACTGCGAGATTTTTCCACATATTTAAGTAGCATAGATTGAAACCATAAGCGTGTGGATGAATGGTGATTCTGCTTTTTTTGAAATTTTTTACAGTACTTATCTGTGTTGCTGGAAACTTTAAAAGTAGTTCAGATGTCAAATCCATAAATGCCATTGAATAAAAATAATATAGTAATATTCAAGGATATTTAGAGTTTTTGAATATGGCAGGAGGCATCATTTTTTTCTTAATTTTAAAGTTTTTTATTATCGAAGGTTTCAAAATTTCCTACTGGATAGGATACTCACTATTAGTTAGCTATATTTGTGAATTGGCAAAAAATAACATGTTTTTATTATGATGTTCACATAGCAGATTACAATGAATACAGTAGGGATGAGTACAGTTAAATTATTACAATAACAATGCTCAAATTTGACCTTTTTTAATGGTAACTAAAATCAAGCAGGAATCAATTTTTGATAAGTATGTAGACAAATTTAATTTGATTGATATCGGGAGCCGTATATGGAAATTAAACAACTGAAACAGGTAGAAGTCGTTACAGATGTTGTATGTGATGTATGCAACCAATCAACGAAATTGGAATTTGGAACTTTATCTGCGCATTGGGGGCTATGGTTTTAAGCATGACGGGGAAAGATATGAATTGCAGTTATGTGAGAAATGTTTTTTTTATGCACTTGCGACATTAAAAAAAGAGCGAGCAGATGAGTTTATGTTTGATGAAAACTTTGACCCTTCAACCCTAGATGGGTTTGGGTTGAAGTGAACCTATCATCGCGACAGGTTCTAAGAATCCATAAAATACTGACTCAGATTCAAGCCAGCAACTTCATTTTTAATGGCGAGTAAGGGATTCAGGAAAAATATTGTTCTTTGCTTCGAGGTCACTGAGTTCAGAAAAGGCTTGAATACCGCCTGCGGCTTTAATTGCATCTAAAGCGACAGATAGAGCTTCCTGATCTGACAGGAATGTTTCATCCCATACGGTAGAAGTACCACTTTGGCTCACCACTTCCAGTGTCCAGTCACTATCAGGTAATCGATAAATTAGAATTTCAATTTGCTCATTATCCTCTTGTAAAACTTGAGATAAGGGAGAGTCGATTAAATCATTTTCATCATAATCCAGAGTACTGTCATTATCAGACATCAGCGGCAGCCTTTATTGTATTTAACATCCGTCCATAGTAATGAATGAATTAAATTTTGCCTAGCGGAATGAATGTTATGGGTACAAAGGACGGCTAATTCTAAAAAATAATTGCCCCGACAATAAAACAAAATAATCCAAAAATCCCCCAAATCCAGACATTCGATTTGGGTTTCTCAGTATCTGATGTATAGAGTGGTTTTTGTTCCTGAGCAGGATTCTCTTGGTTACCAGCTCTGTTCTTATAGGGTTGGTACTTGGAATAGGATAGGCCTGTGTCAGGAATACCAACGCTGGTTCGGGTGCCTTTTTTGCCAATATTTAAAGAAGCACCAGGTTTGCCAATGCTTGCACTGCTGATGCCTTTATGCGTCAGATTGATTTTTAATCCAGGTAAGATTTTAATACTCTTGCGAAATCTAAAGCCCATATTTTTCCCCCTATAAAATTGAATCTACCTTATTTTATGAAGTACAATAAGTATAATTTTATATAATATAATTACTAATTATTTACTTAAGTTATGGAGTGTCATAACTTGATTGTTTAGCATTGAATAAAATTGATACATGATTTTGATATATAACATGTTTTACGAGAAAATGGTAGCTTTTTGACGAATTAATTTCATAAAAAATATTGTCATTATTTATCAAAATTCAGTAAATTTTACTTGTGCTTATCTTTGCTTAATATTAATAATAATGGATAGAAAGTAAATTTTATTAATGGAATATTAAAGAATAAAATTACTTACTAGATCTATATTGAATCTTACTACAGTTAAAAATTTTTAGGGGTAAAAATGAGAAGACTACCAGTTTACTTATTACTAGATACATCAGGCTCAATGATGGGAGAGCCTATTGAAGCTGTAAAAAATGGTGTAGAGATACTTGTTTCATCATTAAGACAAGATCCTTATGCATTAGAAACGGCTCACCTTTCAATAATTAGTTTTGATACAAATGCAAAACAGATAGTTCCTTTAACGGAAATAGCTATGTTTAATTCTCCTCAATTACAAGCTACAGGAACAACACAGTTAGGAGAGGCACTAGCATTATTAGCTGAAAAAATTGAGCAAGAAGTTCAAAAAACAACGCCTGAAGTTAGAGGGGATTGGAAGCCTTTAGTGTTTATTATGACTGATGGCGTACCAACTGATGATTGGAAAAAAGGCTTTGAAAAATTAAAACAAGTTAAAACAGGGATGATTATTGCCTGTGCGGCAGGTCATAACGCAGATACATCCATTTTAAAACAAATCACTGAGGTTGTAGTCGAATTGGCGACTGCTGATACCAATACTATTAAAGCCTTTTTCAAATGGGTTTCTGCAAGTATTTCTACTGGTAGTCAAAAAGTAGATGCGGGGCAGAAAGAAGTGAATGGATTGAAAGATTTACCCCCACCTCCACCTGAAGTAAATGTTGTACTTTAACTAATTATAAATAATCGAAAGGAAAAAATGATGGCGATTACATTAGCCAAAGGACAAGGCTTAAGCCTTGAAAAATCGCAACATAATTTATCTTTAGTAACCATCGGTTTAGGCTGGGATATTGCTGAAAAAAAGACAGGTTTTTTGGGAGGTTTATTTGGAAGTCAATCTGCAGAATATGATCTAGATGTAGTGGCTTTTTTATGTGATGCAGATGGTAAGGTTCGAGATTTAGGGTGGGATGGAGCGGGGAATGCCACGCTTAGAGATAGTGATGTAATTTTTTTTAATAACTTATATCATCGTTCGGGCAACATTCGGTTAACGGGAGATAATCGAACAGGAGCTGGTGATGGTGATGATGAACAAATTATTGTGAAGTTAAATTCACTGTCAAACGATTATCAAAAAATTGTATTTATTGTTCAAATTTATGAGGGTATTAAAAATAATCAACATTTTGGTCAAGTGGATAATGCATTTATTCGTGCTGTAGATGCATCTGGTAAAGAGATGGTGCGTTTTGACTTATCTGGTAAAGGTTATGATCAGCAACGTTCCTTGTTATTTGCAGAACTGGTTCGTGAAATTAATGGTTGGAAATTCAATGCTTTAGGTCAATCTTCTGCATCTGATAATTTTTTGGAATGGTTAAAAGAATACGTATAAAGAGATAACAATGCGCCGTCTACCAGTTTATATTTTGCTTGATACATCAGGTTCTATGAAAGGAGAACCCATTCACTCTGTGAATGTTGGTCTCCAATCTATGTTAAGCGCTTTAAGGCAAGATCCCTACGCTCTTGAAAGTGTTTATATCAGTATTATTACTTTTGATATTGAAGCAAGGGTTTATTTGTCACTTACACCTCTGGAGGAAATTCAAATTCCAGAAATTGAAGTGCCGAGTTCAGGTGCAACATTTATGGGAGCAGCTTTGGAATTACTTGCGCAGGAAGTCGAAACCAATGTTAAGAAAACCACATCGGATGAAAAAGGTGATTGGCGCCCATTGATTTTCCTCATGACAGATGGTTCTCCTTCAGATGTTTATGCGTATCAGCAAATAATTCCTCTTATCCAACAATTGAATTTTGCAACCATCGTGGCTTGTGCAGCAGGTCCAAAAGCAAAAACTGAGACTTTGTTACAGCTTACGCAGAAAGTAGTAGTACTCGATACTATGGATACCACTTCATTCTCAAGTTTCTTTAAATGGGTTTCAGCAAGTGTCGTTGCAGGAAGTAGTAGTGCAGGAATTAGTGGACCAATATCACTGCCACCACCACCATCTGAAATTCAGTTAGTGTTATAAGGGAAAATTCAAATTTTTCTCGTTTGATTTTATGTTCGGATCGATGATCTTGCTTAATTGTATCGATGAATTAATAAGATCAAACTTATAATAGATTTTTAATGTAAATCATAACAATAAGATGGGATGAATTATGCGCCGATTACCTGTATTTTTTGTAATTGACTGTTCAGAGTCGATGGTTGGTAAACCGTTAGAAGCAGTTCAAGAAGGTATTGATTTCATCATGAAAAGTCTCAGGACAGATCCTTATGCTTTGGAGACGGTTTATGTTTCAATTATTGCCTATGCAGGAATCGTGCGTACTCTAGTGCCATTAACTGAGTTATTTGCATATCGACATTGTGAATTACCCTTAGGTGGGGGAACACATTTAGGTAAAGCTTTAGACCATCTCGGTAAAGAAATCGATCGCTTTGTTATACGTACAACAGTAGATGTAAAAGGTGATTGGAAACCAGTTGTTTATTTGTTTACCGATGGACGCCCTACAGATGATTATCAAGAAGCTATTTATCGTTGGAAAACAAAATACGAAGACAAAGTATCGTTGGTAGCTATTGGTTTAGGTCAAGATGTCGATTTTACTATTTTGAAACAATTTGCAGAACATTGCATTATGCTCGATCAAGTTGATCAAGCATATGTAAAAAGCCTATGTAAGTGGATTAGTGCATCGGTTGTTTCGCAAAGTATTAGCGTAGGTCATCAGAATGAAAATCAACAAATATTGCCCCTTGATGAACGCTATATGCATTTGGCAAAAAATAAATTAAGCTTCCGCAAAGGCCATGCAGACGATCGTACCGTAACTTTTATAGGACGCTGTCAAAAATTGCATCATCCTTATATTCTAAAATATACACGTAACATGCAATACGATGGTCTATCTGATCTAAATATCAGTTTATATAACTTTAAATTAGACACTTGTGAAACAATTTCTGAAGATTATTTTAGCTGGACAGATCAGACTGCGGATAAGCCGACAATTAATACTGCACAGCTTGAAGGAGATGCGCAATGTCCACACTGTTATGCTGAAACAGCATTTGCTATGTGTGGCTGTGGAAATTTGATGTGCTATGACGGTTATTCTGAATATGTGGTCTGTCCTTGGTGTCATCGACAAGTGAGTTTCACTATCTCCAGTGGTGGTTTTGACCTTACGCGCGGGCAAGGTTAATTATAATTACTTAAAATTTGGCTGATATTAGATATATTGGTTAAAAATTGCTCACTGGTAAAAAGAAACAAATAATGTGTTTGAAGAGTTGATTCTTAGGAAAAAAATATATGCATGAAAAACTTGCGGTAGAAATTCAAAAAATATTACAGAGAAAAAATTTAGTATTTACATCAACATTTGTTGATTTTTTCTCAAAAGATGAACATGTTCAACAACTTGATCAGCTTTTGCTACATCTGGGTGTTGACTTTAATCGTATTATTGCTTGTGAGCAATTAGATTTATTTGCAAAAAAATCGACTTATTTAAACCATGAATATGATTTGACAGTATCTTGTCATGATGCATCTCAGCAGCTTAACAAAAGCACTATTCTAGAAACACAGCAGATGTCTCCTAAAGAGTTAAATTCATCACTTACAGATGATCTAAAAGATGGTATCAGACTTGAGGAGTTAACTGTTGATGTAGAGATTGATAATAATACTAAGTTAGAGTTTATTAGCCAAAATGATGATGAAACAAAAATGATGGAGCATCTTAGAGAGCTAGAGACTCAAAAAGAAAATATGACTTGTGTTCAAGATGTCTTAAAAAAAATTGATACGACTCCAACTTTAGCAAAAATTACCCCACTTGATGATTCCTCTCCACAAGACCAATCTCCAACTCAGATAACAATAGAAGATAATCATTCTATGTATAGTAATGAAGTAAAGTTCCAAGTTGAAAATGCGCGTGTCGGACAGTTTTATAATTCTAAGATTTCAATTAGTTCAGCACATGACTTCAACAAGATTCGATTTAAAGCAGAAAGTTTTAGATTTGGAAAGCATGACTTTTATTTTGATGAGGAGTCCCAAACAGTACGTGGTGAACCTGAACATGCCGAAGAGTTCGAATTCACTTTCCAATATAGTATGGATAATGCAACCCATTCAGGCCGTTGCAAGCTTAATATCATCCCAGATCCACGTAGTTTATGGAAGGTGCTTGAACCTGAAGCAGGTCAACCGTTTATTAAGGATCATACAGACCAGCGCCTTATATCTACGGAAAAATTTGATTTAATTGCAGCCAGTCGTCGAGGACGCTCTCATGAACATGCAGGGACATTCCGTGACGATGATTTTAGTCTTTTTTATATTCCAGATACAGAATGGTCAGTAATCACTGTTGCTGATGGTGCAGGAAGTGCAATTTACTCACGAGAGGGCTCAAGAATTGCAGTAGATATTGTTGAAAAACAATTTTCTGGATATTTGAATGCCGCTACAATTACTTCACTTGAGGAAGATCTTTCGCAATGGCAAATAGGGCAACAAGATGAAGTAACGAAGCAAATTGCTAAAAAATTAAATGAGCAATTCTTTAATGTTTATTATGATATTTATAAGTCAATTATTGAAGAGATTGAATTGCAGGCTAAAGCATCTAATGTGCCAGCAAAAGCATTTTCAACAACTTTATTGGTGGCTGTTGTCCGCCAATATCAAAACAGAACTTTTATCAGTACATTTTCAGTCGGAGATGGGGCGATCGCTGTCTATAGAAGAGATTCGGTTCGCTTAATGAATGTAGCGGACGGTGGAGAATATGCGGGACAAACACAATTTTTAGATCGTAGTATTGCTTCAGACTTCGGCACCCGTATCAAAATTGGACATTTCAATGATATTGATGCGGTATTGATCATGACAGATGGAATCTCTGATCCTATTTTTGAGACAGAGGTTGGCTTGGGACAACATCCGTTATGGACAAAAATGTATCAGGAAATTGAACCTTTATTCCACCAGCCAGATGCAGATGTCGCATTGTTAGAATGGATGCACTTCTTTAAACCGGGTCATCATGATGATCGAACCATGGCAGTGCTATGGAATAAGAAGGCATCAGCATATCAATTAGACCAAGATTCAACAGAAGTATAAGGAACATAGTCGTGGCAGGAAAAATTGTTAAATGTACAACTGTTGATGGTCGTCCAATTGAGTTTGTCGATGAAGTGATTGGTTCTGGTGCAATGAAAGATGTGTATTTTTCACCTGATAAAAGCTATGTAGTATGCTTTTTTAGTAAGGAGAAAAATAAATTCTATGAATCCAAAGCAGCGCTTGACCAACAGAAAGAGCGCCTAAAAGAAATCGTTGGCAATAAATGGAATGGTATTTTTAATGGGGTCGGAGGAGATTATTGGAAGAATATCTACTGTTGGCCAAATGCATTAGTTGAATATAATAATCTGATAGGAATTACTGCGCCAACTTATAAAAAACAGTTTTTCTTTGAACATGGTTCAAAAAATAATGATTTTCTAAGTATTAAGGGTAAAGAAAAAGAAGGTAAGTGGTTTGCGAGTGCGAATAATCAAAATCGTTTTTTAGACGATCGGGAAAAGGGTACATGGCTCAATTATCTTAAAATTAGTATTCTAATTTCACGTGCAGTACGTCGTATGCATGCTGCTGGGGTAGCTCACTCAGATTTATCTTACAAAAATGTATTGATTGATCCAGTTACGGGAAGTGCGTGTGTCATTGATGTCGATGGCTTAGTTGTACCTGGTAAATATCCTCCTGATGTAGTGGGAACTCCTGATTTTATTGCACCAGAAGTGGTAACGACTAGTCATTTATCAAAAGAAGATCCAAAACGTTTTTTACCTAGTATTACAACAGATAGACATGCCTTGGGTGTGTTGATCTATATGTATTTGTTATATCGCCATCCTTTACGTGGTGGAAAAATCCACGATATGGATGACCCACAAAAAGATGAAAATCTAGGCATGGGGCAAAAGGCATTATTCATCGAACATCCGACAGACCACTCCAACCGTGTTCGTTCTAATCAATTAAAATCATCTCAATTACCTTGGGCAGATCCACAGCAAATTCCTTATACTGTGACAGGACCATATTTAACCGAATTATTTAATAAATGTTTTATTGATGGTTTGCATGAACCGAGTAAGCGACCTTCTGCAAATGATTGGGAAGATGCTTTAGTCAAAACCGTTGACTTAATTCAGCCGTGTTTAAATGCTAATTGTACCCATAAGTGGTATGTTTTCGATAATACTACTGCACCAAAATGTCCTTTCTGCAATACGCCATTTTCAGGTAAGCTGCCAATACTAAATTTATATTCTGCACGTCAAGAAGGAAAGTTTAGACCAGATAATCATCGTTTAATGGTATGGACAGGTCAGTCTTTATTTGAATGGCATACTAATCATTTAGTTGCTCCTAATGAACGTTTAACTCCTGCTCAAACTAAACGGAAAGGTTATTTTGTTTTTCATAATAATAAGTGGTGGTTAGTTAATGAAGGGTTAGCAGATTTGACTGACGTAACAACCAAAACAGCTATCCCGATTGGAGGTAAAATTGAGCTAAAAGATGGTGTAAAAATTTTACTTTCAAAGCAAGAAGGTGGCCGTCTGGCTGTAGTACAGATGGTTGAAGCTTAGACTGAAAATGTATTGAGCATAAGTTTATCTTGGGTAGACGGTTGAGACTTACATAAACCAAAAGTTTTATAGCGTAATAAAATCATTTCTGCCCAATTGCGATGTGTAGCAGGTTCTAACATTGAGCCGTGGCTTTTAAATACACTTTTAGCATCTTGCGATAAAATTTGCTGTGCTTCATGAAATTCTTCTGTAGTTATTTGAAGGGCTTGATGAATATACGCAATTTGCGAAGGATGAATGGCAGTTTTTGTATAAATCCCATTATTCATATCTTGGCATATTTCACTCATGAGCAATTGCGTGTGGTTAATATGTTCACACACTGGCGAACTGAGTTGAAAGCCAGCTGGAATAAATAAGCCTGCCAATTGTGAAATCAATATACCTACAGGGGTTTGATAAATAGTACTATTTTTAGGACGACGTAAATTTAAACAGGACAGAAGGTCATTACCTCCAATTCTTAAACACAAGGTTTTATGAAAATCATACTTGAGGGCTTGATTAAGTTCCATATTATGGCCCATATCAAAAATCTCTTTAGTTTCAAGCGTTGGCATCAGGTTGATATTAGATGGCAAAACGTCCATCCACTGTTTTAGATCGTGTAGCGTAAACTTGGGTAAAATCATACCACTGTAGGTATGATTTAATTCCCAGTCGACAATGTGTTTTGCCATCTCAATATTTCTAGGACGAATAAACATTGCAGGTGCTTTAGGATTCGGCTGTTCTAAACGTTTTTGTAATAAAAGTTTTAGGTTAACCATCGCAGTTTGTACGTCTCTTTCCAATACGGCATCTTCTAAACAGACTGCAATAGATTTAAGTATTGGAAATTTAATCCCTTCGGTAACTTCCCATAACTGCTCATGAGTTGCAGGAATGTACATGGTTGCACCAAGTTCAATCGCATGTTGCAGTTGTTTCATTTATTTTTCTCGACTTTTTTTATCAGAGTGACTGCATGGTATGGACCTAACTTGGCACCTAAAATATCTACAGGAATATTTTGTTCTTTGGCAAAATGTAACAGTAATTGTACATGGGGATTGGATGGATCACGAATTAATATTCTTTCAGGAATACGTCTTAATACCGCACGTGTCGCTTCTGCAATACTAGGTTTAATACGATTAATATTTTTAATATTATAGGTGTCAGAGATCCAAGTAATCGTATCTAAACAAATTTTTTGTTGTTTGAGTCGAATATGATTATTCCAATGGGATAAATTTGTAGACGGATTCTGATTAATAATATTTAAAATTTTGTCTGTAAAATCTACTGAAATATCATGTTCAGCTAGATGTTTGTAAACTAAACAACTATGCCAATTTTTAGGCTCATAGCAATTTTTTTTTGCTAACTCAAAATTGATATGATCTTTTAAAATGGTGCGTGAGGTTAAACCAGAGACCACAGAACCTAGAATACCAAACGGAATCAGCCAATCCTCACAGCTAGCACTTAACCAAGAATAGCCACCTAAATCGGCTAAGGTGACAAGGCGAGGAATATCCCAGCCTGCATCAAATAATGCCGGATAATCTGCTAAATTTTGGGTTAACTCTCGACAAATTGCACCTTTACCTGTCCAACCATCTACAAAAACAATATTTTCCGCACCATGTTGATCAATAATGGCATGTAAGGCTGCAAAGTCGATACCGCGATCACGAATAATACTAATACCGTAATGTACGCACTGCTGATATTTTTCAATATAGTGCTTGAGCAGTACCCCTAAAGGTACACCTGCACGTACTAGACTGACCAAAATAATAGGCTGATTTTTAAATCGACTCAGTAGAGAGTTACCAATTTTCTGTACATCACAAGCCAGACGTTCAGCACCTTGCTCAAAAGCGTATTGAAAATGACGCATCTGCTCTTTTGAAGGGGGATGCTCTACACTAATCATTTGGGAGTAATGTTTTTTCCCTGATTGAATCAAATACTCTTTTTCTGCCAATGGTGTCGGTTCAATATCATCAATATTGAGTAAAAAGGTTACATCTTGCGGTCGATATGAACCATGAAAACCTAAGGTATTAAGATTGGATGCACCAGCATAATTCTTATCCATGTCCTAAATATCCTTTCGCATTATGATCTTGCATTAAACTTTGTGCTAAAAACTTATCCAATTGGCTATTTTTGGGCATACCAAACCAATCACAGCACGCTAAGAAGCCGGCATCAGATAAACTGTCGCCCCAACCTAAGATGGCACGTTCACGTTCAGGGTCATATTTGTTGATAAAAAATTCGACTGCTTTTTGTTTAGAAACAAATTTTGGAATAATCGCCAAATTATTACCATTGATATGTACGTAACAATGCTCGAGCACTTCAGCAGGTAAGTTGGCAATAATTTTAGATAAAAATAATGGTTCCGGATCATTCTGTTTGGCAACGGTATAAATTTTCCCGCCATTTTCTTCCACCGTCCAAGTACGGATTGATCCAAAAGGTTTTGCATAATCCAGTAGTGCATTGGGTAGATCATTGAGTAAGTGTTCTAACTCTGCTGTAGCTTGCTGTTGCAAAACAAGCCATTCTTGATCAACCTGTTTATTGGCCCCTAAAATGGTTCCGCCATGTGAGCAGACTGCACCGTGCTGAAAAGGAATATGTACGCGTTGTAATGCTTCTACTGACCGAGCAGTGACTGGAATTACTTCAGCAGACTCTAATAGCCAATTCACGAATATTTGCTGTTTTGGCAGCATATAAGAGAGCGGTTCACCTAATTTATCTGTAGTCGCAATTTTATGTAAAGGCGTAGGTGTGCTTTTACGATGTGTTTGAAAAAGTGTGTCATCTAAGTCAACAAAAATTAACGGCTTAGCATTCATAACTAATAATTTCCAAGTTTTTTATTTGTTCAAAAAGCAGAGGATCAACACTATCTTTAGCAGTTTCAATGATTAAAAAGACACGATCAAATTGTTGATGTTTCACGTTGTATGCATAGTTATTCATATTGAGTCCATAATTGTCTTTAAATAAACAAATACTTTCAATAGCATGACCTTGCATAATCGGAGAGCGGGTGGTGGAGCTAAAATAAACCTCAACATCTTGCTTTTCTAGTTGCTCTGCCATGAGGAAAGGAATCCAGGTGAATTCACCCGAACCTAACACTAAAACTTTTTCATGCGCTTGAATGGATTTAATCTGTTGCCACACAGAACAATCCAGAAAAGTCGGTTCGCGTCCCCAGTCATTGGGTGCAATAATTTTTTGGCTTTGTTGCTGGGTGGAGCTGACGTTCGGCATTTGAATATCAATTTCTTTGTTGTTATCTTGCCACTGCCAGTGACCATGTAATAAAGAAACCACTTCAACTGGAATACCTAAATCATCTGTGACTAAGTGCTGTTCAGCCCAATTGACTAAGGTCACTAAAATAATCCGTTCAACGTGTTCTAAACCCGATTTTTTAAGACTGAGAATTAGATTTCTAAAGGTTTTTCCAGTCGAAATTTCATCATCCACTAAGATAAGAGTTTTTGAACTCAGGATGTGTTGATGTTTAATAGCATCATGACTGGATAAGATAAATTGGTCTTGTGCATGGCTATGTTCTTCTAAAAACAAGCCTAATGTGGGCAAGGTTTCGACTGGATGCCGAGTAGTCGTTAAAAAAATGGCATTTTCCCCGAAATCTGGTTTGAGTTCACGATAGAAGCCTGCGCCCAAGCCGACGGCGGTTTCAGCCATACCAATCACACTAATGGGATAGGGCAAATTCTTTGGAATAAGTGCAGCAAGGTCTTGATAGCTTTTTTGCATAACTGAGGGTGCAACAGGAATATGTTTGCCCAGAACTTTAGAAACAAATAAAAATGCACGTTTCGGATTAATTCTTTCTGCAAAGCTCAGCAAATCATCCAATTTCCATTCAGGATGATGATGATTTACTGTCACACTAATACGGCCACGGCTTAAATCAATATGTTTTATCAATGTTTACAATCCATTTTTATACTTTGTATCAGGGGGAGAACTTGTACTACAGCAGTTGGTACGGGACGCTTTAAAACTAAGTGCAATTTTTCAGCAATCAATTCTGCAATTAAATTAATTCCAGTATGTTGTGTATAAGCAAAACCGCCAGCGGGACGTGGGTTAATTTCTAAAATATGCCAGGCTCCCTGATTATCTTGCTTGAATTGAATATTGATCAACCCATCGCACTGGAAATATTCTACTAAAATTTCACATATTTTATGACATGGATGCTCGATATAGCATTCTTGATAAAATTTAAATTTTATCCGAGTTACTAAGGCTAGAATTTTGCCATTACTGCAGGCAATATCCACAGAACATTCTTGCCCTTGTAAAAAGGGCATAATCAAATACTCGATAGGCGGATCTAATTGAGCATAAGCTTCTATAAACTGTTGTGTATTACATAGAGTATTAGATTGGAATTTCATAAAATATGAAACGTCATTGCTTAATTGCACAAAACCTGCACCATATACGCCATAAACGGGCTTTGCACAAATAACTCTATATCGTTTTTGATATTCATCAATAGCGTGCTTTAATTCATTAACATGAGCAACTTTTGCAGCAGAAATGCTAGGTAAGTTTAAACCTTCGCAAATTTGTCCAAATAAAAATTTATTATTAATGTTTTCATGCTGACTAATGTCTCTGGCACCAGTCACTAATTGAATATCATGACGAGAAAACTCTTCACGAAACTGCTCAATAAATTGACTATGCTTTCCACAAAATAAAAGGTGAATAGAATGCTCTTTACATTGTTCTAATAACCAGTCTGAACTGTCCTTAACAACCGGTTGTTGAAAAAAATAGTCAGCATGCAACTTCAGTTCAGGACGTTGTTTACTATGAGAACAAAAAATAGTCAGATGGGAAGATAAATTTGAGTTTTTTAATAATTGAATAATGTCATTTTGACAGGAATAACTTTCAGCAATCCAGATATTGTAGTGCGATTTCACAGTAGATTTAATCTCAATTTTATTTAATAGCAATTATGAATTTATACTTCTATTGTACATGAAATAGATTAAATGCTTTATGTTATAAATTGGATAATTAGTCAAGAATTTCACTGGTCTAGTATCTACTCAGTAAAGTGTTAGCTAGTTTTTATACTGTTACACTTGTCGCTTGAATCCGCTTATGCTAAAACAATATAGGGCAAATAAAATAATTTTTAAGATATTTTTATATTCATATATCATATACTTAATTAATTAAATGAAATATTACAATGTTGTAAGAGGGTAGTATGCAACTTATTGCAGGTGGAAACATTGCTTTAGCATCTGAAGTAGTGGAGATATTAATAAAAACCAGTATTCCTAATCAAGTAGAGGTTGATTGTACTGCATATCTTTTAGCACAAAGTACACAAAAAGTGCGTGGTGATCAGGATATGATTTTCTATGGACAAATTCAAACACGAAATCAAAGTGTGCTACTAGTCCAGTCTGATTCCAATGATCCATATTTAACTAAATTTAAGATTAATACAACATTAATTGATCCACAAATTCAAAAAGTTACTTTATGTGCAACTATCAGTGAACCAAATAATTTTAGTCGAATATCTCCTATTCATATTGAACTTTTATCCGGTACTCAAGCTATCGCTAATGCATTGATTCAGACTCAGTCTAAAACAGAAAAAGCATTAATTTTGGCAGAAGTGTATAAACATAATGATAAGTGGAAATTTAGATTTATTGATCAAGGCTTTAATGGGGGGTTGAAACCTTTGGCTGAAAATTTTGGTGTGGTGATTGATGAAACCATAACGAATACTTCACCAACACCAACACCAACACCAACACCAACACCAACACCAACAAAGTCAAATATAAATTTATCCAAAATCAAGTTAGATAAAAATAACTCGACAATTAATCTTAGTAAGAAAGGTTCAGCTTTTGGCAAAATTTCAGTCAATTTAAACTGGAATAAATCTGCACCTAAATCCGAATCCTTTTTTCAAAAATTAACCCGTTCCAATTCAATCGACCTAGATTTGGGTGCGATGGTGCAGCTTAAAGATGGCAGCATTGATTTAGTACAGCCGCTTGGAAACCGATTTGGCAATTTTGAGCGCGCTCCCTATATGAAATTGGAAGCCGATGACCGCACAGGAGCATCGATAAATGGAGAAAACTTACATATTAACGGTACTCAATGGGATCGCATTGAACGTATTGTAATTTACACTTATATTTATGAAGGTGCGGCACAATGGGCTGCCACCGATGGTGTGGTAACAATTCGTATTCCCGATCAACCGGAAATTGAGGTGCGCTTAACAGAAGGTAATCAATTAACTACCTGTGCAATTATAGAATTAAAAAATGTTAACGGTGCTATTCAAGCTAATCGAGAAGTTCGTTATTTCAAAGACCAACAATTCTTAGATAAGTTTTATCGCTTTGGTTTTCGCTGGACCCAAGGCTCAAAAGATTAACAGTATCAATTTAATTTACATGTGATAAAGAAGAGAGAAAATTATGGCTATTTCATTAAACAAAGGTGGAAATCTATCTTTAAGTAAAACAGATCCATCGCTTAACCAAGTTTTGATTGGTTTAGGTTGGGATGTGCGAGCAACTGATGGTGCAGATTTTGACTTGGATGCTTCTGCATTTTTATTGGCTGCAAATGATAAAGTTCGTGGTGAAACTGATTTTATTTTTTATAACCAAACCCGTTCACCAGAAGGTTCTGTAGAACATACCGGCGACAATCGTACCGGTGAGGGTGATGGCGATGATGAAGCGGTTAAAATTAATTTGGCGAAAGTTCCCGCTGATGTGCAAAAAATTGCCATTACTGTGACTATTCATGATGCTGAAAGCCGTGGTCAAAATTTTGGTCAAGTGCAAAATGCTTTTATTCGTGTGGTCAATGATCAAACTAATGTCGAAATTGTCCGTTTTGACTTAAATGAAGATTATTCGACTGAAACAGCGATGATTTTTGGTGAGCTATATCGTCATAACAATGAATGGAAGTTTAGAGCTGTAGGTCAGGGTTATAACGGGGGTTTAAGTGCGATGTGTCGTCAGTATGGTATCAGTATTTAAAAATTTAATCTTAGGTAAAAAATGAAACATTTCCGTTTTTCGATAATTTTTACCATTATATGCTTGGCTATTTCAGCATATTGGGGTTTCACACATGGTCCTGAAGCTGGCTTGATGGCCATGTTTAAAGTCTTGGCTATTACCTCTATCCTAGCTGTAATGGAGGTTTCATTATCTTTTGATAATGCGGTTGTTAATGCTTCGGTATTGAAACATTGGAATCAATTTTGGCGCACACTGTTTTTAACCGTCGGGATTATCGTTGCTGTGTTTGGTATGCGATTGATATTCCCTTTACTCATTGTTGGTGTGACTGCGGACATGAGTATGATTGAGGTTGCTCAATTAGCGTTAAATGATCCTAAGTCTTATTCAGAAAAGCTTATGGCCCATCATGCTGAAATTGCAGCATTTGGTGGGATGTTCTTATTATTAGTATTTTTGAATTTCTTGTTTGATGATGAAAAAGATGAACATTGGTTTCATTGGCTTGAATCAAGACTAGCAGATTTAGGGAATATTCAGGCTATTTCAGTCTTTATTTCATTAGTTGTTCTACTTATTCTAGCAAGCTATATCCCAGATACATCACGTTTAGTCGTTGTGATGGCAGGAATTTGGGGAATTGTCGTGTATGTGGGTGTGAAAGTAATTGGTCATCTATTAGAAGGCAGTAGCAATGATGATGAGGCTGAAAAATCAAATGGTGTATCAGCAACAGGCACTATTGTTAAAGGTGGTATTGGTGGGTTCTTATATTTAGAAGTATTAGATGCATCTTTTAGTTTCGATGGTGTAATCGGTGCTTTTGCAATTACCAGTGATGTGGTAGTTATTATGCTTGGCCTTGCAATTGGCGCGATGTTTGTCCGTTCAATGACAATTTATCTTGTTGAGAAAGGTACGCTAGATGCCTATGTATATTTAGAACATGGTGCACACTATGCAATTGGTGCACTTGCGTTCATCATGTTAGCTAGCGGTACAGGATTACATATTCCAGAGGTTATTACAGGATTGGTGGGTGTTGCCTTCATTGTTTGGGCTGTTATCTCTTCAATTTCATATAGTAAAAAACAGCAATCTTCATAAAGTAAATTTGATAAGGAAACAAATAAATGGCTATTAATTTATCAAAAGGTGGAAATATTAACCTTTCTAAAACTGCACCGACTATGAATAAAGTCGACTTGGGTTTAGGTTGGAATCCACGCGCAACGGATGGTAAAGCATTCGATTTAGATGCTGTTGCCTTCTTAACGGGTGAAGATGGTAAAGTTCGTTTAGATGGCGAATTTATTTTCTTTAATCAGAAAGTCTCACCATGTGGTTCAGTGACTCATAATGGCGATAACCGTACTGGCGACGGCGATGGCGATGATGAAACCATTTCAGTAGACTTGTCTAAAGTTCCTCAAGAAGTGGCAAAAATTGTATTTGCGGTAACTATTCATGAAGGTCAGCAAAATAGTCAAAACTTCGGTATGGTTGATAAAGCATATATACGTGTGATTAACCAAGATGCTAATGCAGAAGAGTTAGCTCGTTTTGACCTATCTGAAGATGGTAGCACTGAAGTTGCAATGATTTTTGGTGAATTATATCGTCACAGTGGTGAGTGGAAATTCAAAGCAGTAGGTCAAGGCTTTAGTGGTGGTTTAGGTGCTTTAGCAGCTAGTTATGGTGTTGCTGTTTAAGCAACTAGTTGTAACACAAGTACTAAAAGAGTGATCTTTTAGTACTTGAAAGTGATAGATATAGGATTACTTTCAAGTACTACAATAGAGAATAAAAATGCACTTGATTTCTGGTCAAAAAATAGCATTGAATCAAATTATTCAAACAAGTGATGTCTTTACTTTACGGATTCAAATGAACGCCACATTTGAGATCGATGTTTCAAGCTTTGGCTTAGGCGTAGGCGATACACTTTTTAATGATGATTATATGACTTTTTATAATCAGCCTCAGACACCTGCCGCAGAAGTACGCTATCAACAACAACGTAATGCGCATCTTTTTCACTTCAATCTAAAACACATTAATCATGCACAGACGCCACGATTTATACTGTGTGCTGCGGTCAGTGATCAGCAAAAAAATTTAAGAGACGTGGAAGCGATTCAAATCGAATTGCTTAACTCATCTGGACAGGTAGTGGCAACGTATGCATTAAGCCCCAGCTATTTCAGTCAAGAAAAAGCAGCGATGTTGGTCGAGTTTTATTTTAAAAATGATTTATGGCGCTTGGCAGCGATTGGACAAGGCTTTAATGGTGGCTTAAATGCTTTGGTTCGACATTTTGGTGCTGAGGTTGCAGAAGACCTTGCTCCACCTATGCCAACGCTGTCCAAGCTTGATTTAAAGAAAAAAGTGATTTTAGATAAAATTGAGCAGGCAGCACCATATTTATTAGATTTAACTAAAAAGTCGCTGATAAGCTTAGAAAAAAGTAATTTATTGAATATTAAAGCACGAGTAGCACTGGTGTTAGATTATTCAGGTTCAATGAGCCAACAATATAAATCGGGTGATGTACAACACCTTCTAGACCGAATTATACCTTTGGCTTTGAATTTTGATGACGATGGTAGCTTTGAGTGTTGGGCATTTGCAGAAAAAGCCCTTCATTTAACTGATGTGAATCTTGAGAATTTAAATAACTATATAGCTTCAGAACAAGGAGGCTATAAAAAATGGAATGCGGGAGCTGGCTATAATAATGAGCCTGCCGTTCTTGAAGAAGTATTGCATTATTTCATTAAAGAAAGTCCATCAAACGTACCTGTCTATATTGTATTTATTTCTGATGGCGGTGTGTCTGAAGCTAGAAAAATTAAAAAGATTTTACAAGAGGCATCATCACAACCCATATTTTGGCAATTTGTAGGTATAGGCGGCAGAAATTACGGTGTATTAGAGAAATTAGATATCATGGAGGGGCGAGTGGTCGACAATTGTAATTTCTTTAAAATAGATAATATTGAAAGTATGTCTGAATCAATGCTGTATGACTTTTTACTTCAAGAATTTCCGATATGGTTAACAGAAGCAAAAAATAAAAATATCGTGAGAGGATAGGTAAATGTAATGGCAGAATTTAATCTTGTAGGCAGTCCAGAACCCTTTTTACATGTCAGTATGAAGCAAGGTGAAGCAATCTATTGTGAATCTGATGCCATGGTGATGGTTGAACAGAATCTTGAAGTTGGCGGTAAATTACGTGGGGGAGTTTTTCAAGCATTTATGCGTAAATTCACTTCTGGAGAGTCTCTGTTTCAACAGCAAATTAAAGCCGTTAAAGGGGCAGGAGAGTGTCTATTATCACCGAATTTAGATGGTGATATGCAGATTCTTGAGGTTGGTCAACGACAGTATATTTTATCTGATGGCTCTTTTGTTGCAGCGACTGAACATACCATGATTAAAGCAAAAGTCCAAAGTAATATTGGCGGCGCATTGTTTGGGGGCACGGGAGGTTTTGTGGTCATGGAAACCAGTGGGCAGGGTAAAGTTTGTATTTCTGGAAGTGGAACTTTACTTGAGCTAGAAATTACACCAGAGCAGGGTGAAGTAACGATTGATAATGGTCATGTAGCGGCATGGGATGCATCCTTAAATTATAATATTGGCATTCCAAGTTCAGGTAGTGGCTTTGTTGGCAATATTGTTAATAGCTTGACGAGTGGAGAAGGATTAGTAATTAAGTTCCGTGGACATGGTAAAGTCATTGTATGTTCACGTAATCGTGCGAGTTATTTACAGTGGTTAGCTACGGCTTTAGGTCGTAGCAATTCAAATTCAAACTGAGGAAAATTATAAATGGGCATTAGTTTAGTAAAGGGTCAAAAAATTTCTTTAGAGAAAGGTGATGGTTCATCTTTAACTAAAATATTTCTTGGTGCAGGTTGGGATGTCGCAAAAAAAGGTGGCCTTTTTGGCATGTTTAGTGGTGGTGATTCGATCGATCTTGATGCCTCTGCAATCATGTTTGATGAGAATAACAAAGCCTTAGATAGTATTTGGTTCGGTCAACTACAGAGCCGGGATGGCAGTATCAAACATTCTGGTGACAATCGTACTGGTGATGGCGATGGCGATGATGAATCAATTCATGTAGATCTGACTAAAGTCCCTGCCCAAGTTAAATCAATTGTATTTACAATCAGTAGTTTCCGTGGTCAAACTTTTGAAAAAGTTGAAAATGCTTTTTGTCGTGTTGTAGATGCTACAACGAATGTTGAAATTGCAAAATATAATCTTTCAGCAAAAGGTAATTACACGGCTTTAATTATTGCTAAAGTTTATCGTCACAATGGTGCGTGGAAAATGTCAGCATTAGGTGAAACTTGTAATGGAAAGACAATTCAGGATATGGTTCCTTCAATTTTACCTATTTTATAAAGTATTTTAAAGGTATTAAAGTGACTTGATAAATCGAATATTTGATTTATCAAGTTGTTAGAAGATAAAAAAGAGCTAAGTTATATTACCATATACAAATAATCGTTATTTTATTAAGCGTTCAATGAATTAGGTGCGTATATCATGATTGTCATTAACAAACGATAAGAAGCTTGTATAATACTACGCTTCATAAGGAGTAATTTAACTATTTTATTTTTACTACTAACAGTAATGCAAAGATTTATCTAAGAGTTGAATCAATTTTTTCAACCAACCCTTTTAAAATTGGAACTTGTCTTCCACCACACATCACAATAATCAGTCGAATAGGAAGCCAAACAACACCAAGTAATAATTTCATTGAACCCTCTTAATGTGGAAATATTTCGTTTTTAATTGTAATACAATATATTACATAAAAATTTAATTTTATAGAAGAGAAAAAATGGGGAATTGTCGTTATTGTGATGGCTGGAAAGTATCTGCAGGTGGAGCATGTCGTCATAGTCCTATAGGTACACATGTTGTGGATGAAGGTCCTAATAGGTGTATATATTGTGATTTATATCATGCTAGTTCTAGTGCTACATGTAGTATTAGTCCCAGTGGATATCATGTATTAGGAACAGTAGAAAATACTCCAGAAGAATATGAAGCTTCTACTCCTGCTTTAATATGGGTATCTATATTAGTAGTATTTGGAATTTTAGCCTTACCTTTGCTTTATATATTTAATTGGAATTTAGATACATTAATAGAAAAAATTATATTAATTATAGCTTTTTTGCTATCTTTATATGTTGGCTTTAAATTCTCTTATATAATTTTAAGAACTGTTGGTTATATATTGAGTTTAGTTTTAATAGGAGTTATTTTATATTTATTGATAATATGGATTTTTAAATTTAATAATAATTTTTATTAGCTTGATTGTATATAAAATTGAGGTTTTTTAAGATGTGTCATCGATTAAAAAAAATTGTATTATTGAAACAGGTTAGATTGATGACAGAAAAATTTGAGTAAATTTTTTCATAGCGTGTAGTATACTGACCTAGTGCTTAAGCTGGGTTAAATCTCTGCCATACGCTCATTTTAGTGTGATGGCTAAAGCAAGAATCATTTGCTATAAAATTATAAAATATTTTGGTGATTTTTATCACGAGTTACCTGAGTAGTAACGGTAAAGTATAGCCTTTACAAATATTTGGTATCTTTGTCGATTACTTCAATAGCACCCGTTTGTGTAGTTCATCGATCCTTAATCTGTTCCCATTAAACGTATTCTTAATCTATAGTATTAAGTTATAAAAGGATAATGGGAGCCAGTTAACTTTTTTAAGCTAATTGATAAAAGACCTTAACTTAAATATAGAGTTGAAATAATCTAGAATTGACCTTTATCAATATTCTCAGTCTGTAAATTACCATTTTCTTGCATAATTAACTCTAGAGTATAACCATTAGTTTCATATCCATTTGACTCAAAAATAAATACATTATCTGCTTTTGAATAGACTGTATCATTCCCAAATAAATATTCTGGACCATACCATTTTTGACCAGTTGCATATTTAATAGTATAACTTCCTAAAGGCATTTGAATATTTAGAGTTTCTCCTGATCGAATAAAATAGCTAACCACATGCAGATTTGTATTTGCTTCATCAATTTTTACCCAATAATTAGCTCCAGAAGAAGCCTTAATTTCTAGAGGTGCTATACCATTTAAATCTGGGTTATCTGTGTCACCTGTATTGGGTAAAGGTTGCTCGGGATAATTAGGATTTTGTTTACTATCACTAGTATCTACTTTAGAGTAAATATCTTCATCAAACTGAACACCTGGATCATCTACTTTTTTGGCACAAGAAGTTAATATAAAAGTTGATGCTAAGATTAATAAAACTTTATGCATATCTTATTTACTCTATTATTGGAATGGAAAGCAACTCGATATTCTTGATATCATTTGATTCTGAATATGTGTATATCAAATCAAAATTATAAGAGAATGAAAGCTGAGTATCTTAACTCATTTTGAATTAAATAGCCTGAAACCCTTTAGGGCGAGGCACTAAATTAACTAAGCCGTATTATTATCTAAACAAAACTGCATTACCATCAAATTTTTTTCATATAGCCACTACCATAATAAAACCCCAAATTTAAATTACGCTACATATTTTAAACTGTGAAATTGCAAATAAGCAGCGTAGATTTCATGTTTTTATAACGGCTATCTAAAACCTAATGTATCATTTTAAAATGTTTCTCATGCCGGTCACACAGGCCATATTCATCAATCACAAATAAGTCAAAATTAAAAAACTGGTCGATTAATTATTTTTCAGAGCTTGAAGTATCTGACCAAGAGTTTATCGCTGTGGGTTTGGATCGAAATAAAAACCATCCATATTTACAGGATCCTCTTGGATTTGTTCATAAGGATCTGGTTTTAAATTATTCATATAAGTCATTACATCTTTTGCTTGATCCGAAGTAATCAAGTCACTAAGATCTTTTAAGCCTTTTTTCATTCCTGCTTCCGTTACTGGCTTGCGGTTGAGAGCCTGTTGTCTTGATTTTTCCATTTGACGTTTATTTTCCCTTTCGCGCATCTGATTTTCATCTCTACGTTGAGCCTGAATCGCCTGAACTCGTTGTGCATCCTGCCTTTGTCGCTCTACCAAACGCTGTGTTTCCATATGCCCCCTGTTAATTACCTCTTGAGAATCATATGCAAAGACAGCTGTAACTGGAGATACTAGAACACATGTAAGCAAGATTTTATTTAAAGATTTCATATTCATTTTTTCTCATAATTCTCATAATTTGGTTGTTAAATAACCCTCCATTATGTATGAAGAGGTAGTATATATATTGACAGATATATGTACTATTCAACAAAGAAATTGGTACTCAGCTAGACTTTTTTCAGTTCAATGACGCGATAGGTAGCTTATCAAGATTTAAACCAAGTGAAACACGGCATTCACTTATAGATATTAATCCATATTCTCATAATTAAGTATATGGCAATTAATTGTTTACTTAGATTCGGCTCTGTTGCACAAAGATATACAGGTTTATACAGCAGGATAAAAGCAAAGGTGGTGTGCTCTTCCACAACCTCCATTCCAGAAAGCAAAGAAAGAAAAAATATGGCTCTATTGAGAATCGTGGTCAGCTGACAAACCGCAAAAGCATTCACCACAGATCTGCTGAGATTGAGCAGAGAACTCGCTTTGGGGACCTGGGAATAGACACGATTGTTGGTAAAAATCACCAACAATCCTTGGTTTCAATTGTCGATCAGGATACAGGTTATTTATGGCTGAAGAAGTGCAGCGCGCGAAAGGCTGAGGAAATTTGCCAAGCAATCATCAGCCTGCTTAAGCCGATCAAAGATCAGCTATAGACGATTATCGCAGATAATGGCCAGGAATTCAGCCTGCATGAGTATGCTGCTCAACCTTTACTTTTAACTTCGGTTATTTATGGGAGGATTATCATCCGTATAGCGCCTGGGAACGAGGCACGAATGAGAATGCCAATGGCTTAATCATGCAATATATTAAAAAAGGCAGTGATTTAAGTATCTATACAGATGAATATATCTCACAAATCACTCAACGTTTGAATCATCGTCCTATAAAAAGACTCGGCTTTAAAAGTCCGAGTCAGTTAGTATGGCAACAACATGGTGTTGCACTTCAAATGCTAATCTAAGGTATAAAAAAAGCGGTTTATTTGAACTTTTTAAGATATTTAATCAATGTTATTGAAACGCTTATCATCCCAATAACATGGCACTACAATCAAATTGTTCTCATGTAATCGTGACCATAATCGGACACCTAAATCCCGCTGCATACTTTGGACTGTGAAATTGGAAATTAGCAGAGTCGACTTCATACTGTCATAACGGCTATATAAAACCTTATGTACCATTTCTAGACGTTTTTCATGCCGGTCATGCAGGCCATATTCATCAATCACTAATAAATCAAAACTGGAGAAATGGTCGATAACTTCCTTTTCAGAGCGTGAAGCATCTGACCAGGTGTCCATCATTTTTTGAGCAATTTCTGCACTGGTATAGTAGCGTGCAGATTTTGTACTGTTATGCATAATGTTGCGAATGATTGATGCACTCAGATGGGTTTTACCTGTACCTGGTGTACCAATCATCAACATGTTCGGGTTGTGGTCAGAAATAATCTGCTGTGCAAAAGCCTGACATAGTTTGACGGCATTGTCTTGTGCAGGACATGCAACTACATAATTCTTGAAGCCACGATCCAGGTAACGTTTATTGAGCCCTGAATTTTTAATTTTCTGTTGTAGCAATCGCTGTTGCAGTTCATTCTCATACGCTGCATGTGAGTGATGGACTTTTTCTTTGGCACACAATTTACAGAGCCTGTGACCGGCAATTTCCATCAAGGGTAGGTGATGGGTAGGGCAAAGTGTTTCTGTTGCTTCTGCGCAAATTTGGAGCGTTTTAAGCATGGTGTTCATGGTTGTTCTCCTAAATCCATTTTGAATTTTCTAAAAAATCCTCATTTTTTTCTTCAAAATTTGAAGATGAAGATGAAGATGAAGATGACGATGAAGATGAAGATGAAGATGAAGATGAAGATGAAGATGAAGATGAAGATGAAGATGAAGATGAAGATGAAGGGCATGGTTCAAGCATGACTTGAGTAATACTCGGGCTCTTCTCAGGAGTTGCTTGAGCATTTACTTTGCGTTGCTTGGTTGATGCTTGAGCATTGCTTGCAGATTTCCCCCAACGTGCTTGAGCTGCATTTTTAGCTTTATCAGATTTCATTTGCTGATTTTGCAATGCTTGGCTTTTTAAACTGGTTAAAAAATTTGAATGAATCTGCTCAGATTCGACTTCAAACAATTCCAGGGCTATTAGCGTATTCAACAAAGTTTTAGCCTTGGTATGTTGCGATAATTTTGTGATGCTACATACAGTAGCTAGGTCATGAGGAATGGCACCATTTTTCCAGAAATCCATCATTAACAGCAGTACTGCACCAATTTGTTCTGCTGTCATTCGTGCAAATTTCGCTTGTAGATCGCCAATATAGAGTGGCATCCAAATTGAAATATCTTTATGCATGTGTTCACCTTTTTATAGGTATAAAGGGGCTAAGGTCATCGATTGGATGACCTTGTATATTTATTTGATCAGGGAGCTAAGCTCATTAACCGGAGACGGGCCTGTTGGGCCAAGTCATCGTAATGGGCTTGCCCTTCATCCAGCATTCGCTGTAACCAGAGTCTCAATGCTTGGTGATCATCGAAGCATTTATTGATTTCCAAGAAAAAGGCCAGATTGTGCAGTTTGGGAATGTGTAGCTCATGGATTAATTCACGAGCGACCATATCTGCTTCAGGGCTGACGACCACACCACCAAAGAAAGCTTTACTATTCATGTGCAAGCTCCTCTGTATTTAGTTTTTCCAGCATGGCTTCAAATGCACTGCCATCGCGGCGCGTAACATTGGGGATGTAACGGCTATAGACCCGGAATAGCATTTCAGTTGTTGAATGTCCCAATTGACGTGCGATCCATTCCGGATTTTCTCCTGCCGACAGCCAAAGAGTTGCTGCTGTATGACGTGTTTGATAGGCTCTTCTAGGCTTCAATTCTAGAAAGCGCAAGATCGGATGCCAGACACGTTTATTCACCAAACGATAATCGAGAGGTCCACCATCACGATTACAGAAAACAAACTCTGATTTGCCATTATTTAAGCTTTTCTGTTGGAGAAAGGCTTGGTAAACGCGGTCATTCATCTGGATCGTGCGGTCAGAACCATAAGTTTTGGTTCCACCAAGCACACCATTCACTAACGCTTCTCTGATATGGATTTCACGACGTTGTAAGTCGATATTTTTCCATTGCAGACCATCGATTTCACTGGTACGCATACCCGTAAAAAAGCGAATGGTGTAATAGGGGCGGAAGTCTTCACGCACTGTGGTAAGAATTTTATGCACCTCTTCCAGAGAAAAAGGTGTGACTTCAATCTTGCTTTCCTTCAGATTGTTAATATTTTTATAAGGCGACTCAAACTCGTATCGTTCAGCCGCATCATTGAGTATCATACGTAAAGGCGTCATGATTTGATTGATTCTCGATGCTTTCAGACTTGTCTGATCTTTTCCGTGAGTCACTTTGGCGAGGGAAGCACGGAAGTTCAGCAAGTCTGACTTCTTGATTTTTGAGAGAACCTGATTACCAAAAGCAGGAATCAAATAATTTTTGATAATAATTGAAACCTTGTGTTGATAGGATGTTCTCCACTCGATCTGTTTCTGTTTAAACCATAGTGCAGTAAACTCTTTAAAAAGAGGTACTTTGGTTTGTACAGCAATTTGCTGACTTCTTTTTTCCTTAAACTCTTCAACACGGTTACTTTTTGGAAAGTACTTTTCGTATTCAAAAGTTCCCAAAGTAATTTCAGCTTCAAGCTGTTCGAGACGTTTTTTCAAAATGCGTCGGTTATAAGCATTGTCTTCAAGATTAGTTGTCTCTCTACAACGAATGCCCATGTAGCGAAAGTCGGCAATCAGTTTGCCACTTCGTTCCCGGATGGTAGCCATCAGTTAAACCTCCTAAGCCTTATTGCAAGGCATCCATGCTTAAACCGGTGAATTTAAGCATTTCAGTTTCAATGCGTTCCCAAACAAAAAGAATTTTTCGACCACCAAAAGGACGGATGTAGTGAACACCTTCAATAAAGACACTGTCCTTCAGCTGGTTGCGAATGGTACGAGCGTCGTACTGGATTTTTTCAGCCAGTTGCTGGGCTGTGAGATAGGTATATGACATAATTGTATTCCTGGCGTAATTCATCGGATGTAAGTAATTTTTCATCCTTAGACCTAAAATAACCTCAAATTTAATTAAATGCAATTAAATTTTCATTGTATTAGAGGAAAAATTAATGGTTATTTGTAAGCTACCAATATTGTTGGCTGAAAGAAAAATGCGTGTAGCTGACTTAATTCGTGGTACAGGCATTAATAAAACAACTTTGCATAAGCTTTATAATGGCGAATTGACTCGAATTGATTTGGAGACTATCGATCGTATTTGCGATTATTTAGATGTACAGGTGGGAGATTTATTTGTTTTTGAAAAAGATAATAAAGAACAACCTGTTAGTGAGTAGTTTGGTCACAAATGGTCACATCAAAAAGTGAAATGGTCACAAATTATTGATCATTTGGTAAAAAACACCTTGTTTGGAAGAGAACAGGGTGATTTTTTGCCTTCAAAAAAGCTCTGAAAGTGGTGATCGATTGAGGACATTTAAGGTCAATTGAGACCATTTTTATTGTCGTGGGCACGCCATGGTCACATCTTGGTCACAAAATACAAATTACATTAAGAATATTTTTTATTGAATCGAATAACAAAAGAAGGGGAATTTTCAAAAAATATAATAAAATCAACAATAAAAAAGCCCCCATCTTTCGATGAGGGCTTTTTGAATCTGGAGCGGGAAAGGAGACTCGAACTCCCGACCCCAACCTTGGCAAGGTTATGCTCTACCAACTGAGCTATTCCCGCGGAGTCTATAAAGTTTTTTAAATGAAAAAACTAAATGAAAAAATTTTGAGCGGGAAAGGAGACTCGAACTCCCGACCCCAACCTTGGCAAGGTTATGCTCTACCAACTGAGCTATTCCCGCATGCCGTGTATAATACAGCATGCAAAAATGTGGTCAACACCTTTGTTAAAAATCTTGTATCAATTGAATAAAATAAAAGCAAAATGCTGTAGACCAGACAATAAATAACCAATATTCATATAAAAATCAATAAATTTTCGCCACAATCAACGGATTGCATCTGAACAGATTACCGAAATACTCGGCAGAACAAGGTATACTGAGACCATATTTTTGAAGATTGGAGTCAGACCATGAGTTTAGAACAACAACTGAAAGACCGTTTGGCGCAATTATCCCCAACCCATTTGGAAGTGGTGAATGAATCTTCGGGTCATGGCGGTTATTTTCCGGGAAAAGAATCGCATTTTAAAACCGTGATTGTGAGTCAGGCTTTTGCCGGTTTACGTCCAGTCCAGCGTCATCAGAAAGTTTATGCTGCTGCAGGTGATCTGCTGTCAAAAGACAAGATTCATGCACTGGCTATTCATGCATTTTTGCCTGAAGAGTGGGCAGGTCAGGATACGACCAGTCCTGCTTGTGCACACGCACCTAAAAACTAAGAGGACATGATGGAAACCCAACTTTTAGTCAAGATTATTCATATGTCGGCAGCAGGACTGGCCATTGTCGCCATTCTTGCCCGTGCCTTGACCTTGTTTGTCGGTACACAAGGGAATTTACCTAATCCGGTGGCACGTACAGCGCTAGTCGCTTTACAGCATTTAGCCATCACGGTGATTGCACTGACCGGTATTGTGTCGCTCGTCATCAAAGACTTTGATGTACAGCCCTGGTTCTATGCCAAAGTTATTTTATTTTTGGTACTGGTGTCCTCTCTAGGCAAAGCCTATAAGAAAGATGATTCGATCTTGCTGTCGCAGCGTCGTGCTGGCCTGGTTATTGCTGTGATTTCATTGGTGTCTATTCTGGCTTTGGTGATGATCAAGCCGAATTTTGGCTAAAAGCAAGCTGGCTGTGATGATCAGCACAGCCAGCCCATGCAAATAATTAAAAAATACAAATGTGGTAAAAGTAATTAAAAATGTGAGGAGGGGACATGCGTACACGTGTGGTATTTAATCAAAAGGGTGGGGTAGGCAAATCCAGTATTACTGTCAATCTGGCAGCGATCAGTGCACATCAGGGCTTAAAAACATTATTGATTGACCTGGATCCGCAGGCCAATTCTAGCCAGTATGTGTTAGGCGATGATGCGACGTATTCCAGCGACAAGCCGGCACTTGAACCGAATATCGAAAACTATTTTGAAGATGTACTCGGCAATCAGCAAAGCAAGGGCCTGCTCGGCAATGCCATTGGCTCGATCTTAAAAAGCCGAAGTAAAGGCCTGGAAAGCTATGTGCATCAATCCTCTTTTAAACATCTGGATGTTATTCCGGCCAGTCCAACGCTGGGTGCATTGACCCATGCACTGGAGTCCAAGCACAAGATCTACAAGTTAAGAGATGCTTTACAACAGCTATCAGGACATTATGACCGGGTGTTTATTGATACACCACCTGCGTTTAATTTCTTTACCCTTTCTGCACTCATTGCGGCAAACCGCGTGCTGATTCCATTTGACTGTGATGTATTTTCTAAACGTGCCCTACAGACCCTGATTGAAAATGTCATTGAAACCCAGGATGACCATAATGAAGGGCTGGAAATCGAAGGGATTGTCGTGAACCAGTTTCAGGCACAGGCCAAATTACCGCGTGAAGTGGTACAACAGCTCAAAGATGAAGGCTTACCGGTCCTCGACAGTATGTTGCCACCCTCGATCTTGATGAAAGAATCTCATCAGAAAAATCAGCCTTTGATTCATTTGGCTACTGATCATAAATTGACTCAGGCCTATCAATCGTTGTTCAATGAGATAGAGCAGAATTAAGATCGAGTTAGCTATGAAACTTGTGAAAGTAAGCCTGAGTATTGCTGCACTGGCATTACTGAGTGCCTGTGCAACGCCGGTAAAACCGACTTATGTGTCGCCCACCCTCTATCAGACTTTGGGTTGTTCGCAATTACAGGGTGAATATAATCGTATTCAGCAGTATATCGACAATGGCGTTGAACCACCGAAACGTGCTGGCGTCGGTGTGGGCGTTGGTCTTGGCGGTGGTTGGGGTAGTCGCGGTGGATGGGGTATTGGCCCGAGTGTTTCAGTCAATATGGGACAGTCATCCGATACCAAAAGAACCGAACTGGCACGGCTTTTAGGCGAGCAGGAAGCGATTGTACAGGCCGCGCGTTATAAGAACTGTTCGATCATCGTTCGGCAGGCGACGCCTAAATAAATCATTCAACATTAAACGGATGAATGCTGACTTCGGGTCGGCATTTTTTTATTGCTTTCACCAAGAATAGGGCGGTTTACATTAAGATAAAACTCACAGGAAATTGACCAGACTGTATATAAATCTGAAATTTATAAGCTTGTTATCACACTCTCATATTGATTAAGCTACAACCTTGGCCCGGAAAAGTTCATTGCGATGATTGAAAATTGGTTATTTGTTTTAGGACTCATTGCTGTAATGATGGTTCCAGGGCCCGCCAATGCCTTGGTGGCCAGTTCTGCTCATCAGCAGGGGCAGGCCAAAACCAGTCTCTATCTTCCTGCCATTTTGCTCGGCTATTTTTATGCCATTAATGTATGGGCCTTGGTGATTCATCTGGCGTCACCGATCTGGCCAAATTTTAAAGGCTTGGTCTATGTGCTGAGTACCATCTGTGTGGGCTGGATGACCTTGCATTTATATAAGGCCCAGCAGTTAGAACGCTACAGCAAGAACCATCCGCAGATTCGCCCCTGGCAAATGTTTACAACTACCCTAAAAAATCCTAAAGCAGCATTGTTGGCCTCTGGAATTTTACCGATGGAAACCTGGCAAAGCCCGACCAACTTCGTTCTGGTTTTTGCTGCCTTTAGCTTGAGTACCGTTCCGGTCGGGATTTTCTGGATGGTCTTTGGTCAGGCCATATTGACCAGTCCATCTGAAAAAATAAAAGCCGGCCTCATTTATAAAGGCGCGGCTCTATTTGTCCTGCTTTGTCTCATCCCGCTCTTGATCAAGCTCTGGGATTAAACGCACAGGCTGTAAAAGAATCTTAATGTAAAGAGTTCTTAAGCTGTTTTACTTTTTTTGAGCTTTTGTTGAATAAAGCCAATCACACCTGGCAATACACTTAAAATAATGATGCCAAAAATTAGATAGGTGAAGTTGTCTTTGACGATCGGCATATTGCCAAACATATAGCCCAAAATGACAAATGAGCTAATCCAGGCAAATGCACCTACTACATTATAGGTCAGGAAATATTTGTAATTCATGCTGCCAGCACCGGCAACGAAGGGTGCAAAGGTACGGGCAAAAGGAACAAAACGCGCAAAAATAATGGTCTTACCACCATGTCTGGCAAAGAATTGCTGGGTCGCCAATAAGTGTTTTTTATTGATGAAGCGCGATTCAATCTCGAAAACCCGAGGACCAATATATTTACCAATATGATAATTCAGGGTGTCACCCAGAACTGCCGCAACAAACAAGAGTGGAATCAGCACCCATGGATCCATTGCACCAGTAGAGGCTGCCAGTGCACCTGCTGCAAATAGCAAGCTGTCGCCAGGCAGGAACGGCATGACCACCAGACCTGTTTCTACAAAGATAATCAGGAAAAGAATGGCATAAATCCAGATCCCGTAATTGGTGATAAATTCAAGCAAGTGATCATCAACATGCAAGATAAAATCAATCAGTTCCATGAGCCCAGTACAAGCAAAAGTGTGGTCAAATCCTAACAGCCCGGGGCATGAAAGTCAGTACCAGAAAGTAAAATAATTAACGCTCCATCCATCTTCAATTGAGCAAAAATTTCTCTTACATATTATCTTCAGATTTTTATAAAAACATGCTTAGTTGGATTAAATCTTGAGCTTAAAAATATAAAAATGACAGACCAAACAAGGCATCCGAAGGGACGCTTTGTTGTGCTAGAAATATAATGCAATCAACTAAATGTATACCTAATGCGAATTGTGTGCTTAATGCGCTGAAAAATGTTAGAATACGGCGCTTATCTTTCGTTTGCCTTTCATAGTTGTTCGTCATGACTACCAATACTCAAATTACTGAAGATCGTATCCTGATTCTGGATTTCGGTTCTCAATATAGTCAGCTCATCGCACGTCGTGTCCGTGAAGCTGGTGTATATTCTGAAATGTATGCCTATGATATGTCTGAAGAAGACATTCGTGCATTTAATCCAAACGGTATCATCTTGTCTGGTGGACCTGAGAGTGTTCACCTTGAGGGCAGCCCGCGTGCGCCGCAAGTGGTATTTGAGCTGGGTGTGCCGGTATTGGGTATTTGTTATGGCCTGCAAACCATGTGCGAACAGCTTGGCGGTAAAGTTGAGCCAGGTCATGTACATGAGTTTGGCTATGCAGAAGTAGATATTGTCGTACGTGACAAGCTGATCGGTAATTTACAGGACCGTGAAAACCAGCTGCATGTCTGGATGAGCCATGGTGACAAGGTTGCCCGTATTCCAGAAGGCTTCCAGATCACTGCACAAACGCCTAGCTGTCCAATTGCTATGGTTTCTGACGAAACTCGCCGTTTCTATGGTATTCAGTTCCATCCTGAAGTGACACATACGTCTAAAGGCGCAGAATTACTGGCGAACTTCGTTCATCAAATTTGTGGTTGTCGCGGTCTGTGGACGCCAGAACACATTATTGATCTACGTGTAGAACAGCTTCGCCAACAGATTGGTGATGAAAAAGTATTACTGGGTCTTTCTGGTGGTGTGGATTCATCTGTAGTGGCAGCGCTGTTGCATAAAGCGATCGGTGATCAGCTGACCTGTGTATTTGTAGACAACGGTTTGCTTCGTTTGAACGAAGGCGATCAAGTGATGCAAATGTTTGCTGACAACATGGGTATCCGTGTTATTCGTGCTGCTGCTGAAGAGCGTTTCTTGACTGCGCTTGCGGGTGAAGTTGATCCTGAAGCAAAACGTAAAATTATTGGCCGTGAATTTATTGCTGTCTTCGCTGAAGAAGCACGTAAATTAGATGGCGTAAAATTCCTTGCACAAGGTACGATTTATCCAGACGTAATTGAATCTGCTGCAAGCAAGCAGGGCAAGGCACATGTGATTAAATCACACCATAATGTGGGTGGTTTACCAGCAGATCTAGCGTTTGAACTGGTTGAACCATTACGTGACTTATTTAAAGATGAAGTACGTAAATTGGGTACGACTTTAGGTTTGCCGCACAGCATGATCTATCGTCATCCATTCCCAGGTCCGGGTCTAGGTGTGCGTATCTTAGGTGAAGTGAAAAAAGAATATGCAGACATTTTACGTCTTGCAGATGACATCTTCATGCAGGAACTACGTGACAGCGGCTGGTATGACAAGACTGCTCAAGCATTTGCAGTATTCCAGCCAGTAAAATCTGTGGGTGTTGTGGGTGATGGCCGTCGTTATGCATGGGTGATTGCACTGCGTGCGGTAGAAACCGTGGACTTTATGACAGCTCGTTTCGCGCATCTTCCATATGAACTTGTAGACAAAATCTCTACGCGTATCATGAATGAAATTGCTGACGTTTCTCGTGTGACTTATGACGTATCGTCTAAGCCACCTGCAACGATTGAATGGGAGTAATTTAGGGGTTTCGGACAGCACTGCTGTCCGCCTAAATTACGCCAAGCGCTATGCGCGCGGCAGTATCTGATTTATCAGATATAACCTAATAAAAAAGAGCGCTTCGGCGCTCTTTTTATGCTTTTCGGAAAAGATGCTTATGCCGGTTTAACCTGCCAGTTTTGCATCTCTCCAGCTAAACTTTGCTCCAGATCCGGATCATAAGCTTCAACCCGATTCCGGCCATTGGCTTTAGCCTGATATAAGGCAATATCGGCTTGCTTAATTAGGGTCATCAAATCCGTTTCACAGCTTTCCAGAATGGCAGCACCAATCGAAATGCTAAAACTGAAACGATGTTGGCTGTCCAGATCGATCACAATATTTTCAATTTTATGCCTTAAACGCTCGGCAACTTTTAGCGCTTCATCCAGAGAGGTTTCAGGTAAAAATGCAATAAATTCCTCACCGCCATAGCGTGCCAAAATATCATGCTGCCGCATTTCGCTGTGTGTATTTAGAGCAATCGTCTGTAAGACCTGATCTCCGATATCATGACCATAACGATCATTAATCTGCTTAAAATGATCGACATCAAAGACCAGTAAACTCATAGGCACCGGTTGATCAAAATTCTGTTGTACCAGTTGTTGCGCGAGATATTCAAAACAGCGACGGTTATTCAGGCCAGTGAGTGAGTCGGTATGAGCCATATTTTCAAAGGCCTGCCGATTATATTCATTCAGGGTATGCTGCAAAAATACCATGCGTGATTTTAAGGTCGAGCTCCAGCTAATATATAGACTGAAGGTCAATACTGGCAGATAAATCAGGGAAAATAAAAACATCTGGTACAGGTCAGATCGAGTATTGAAATATACACCGATGTAAATCATCAAAGTAATCAGACTCGAAGTAATCAAAGACGGCCAGAACCGGATCTGCACACATAAATTGGCCAACACAATAAAAACCAAGGAGGCATATTGATAAATGAGGGTATAAGCACTTTCAGACTGATTTAGATTAAAAAACCAGATGGCACTTGCGCCAATAATTGGGGTAGGTAAGAGTAAATCAAACACAGGTAAATTGCGGTAAGAGTGATACATCCAGATCGTGATCAGTACGATCAGAATGGTATAGCTAATTTTGGTCAAAATGAGCAAATTGAGAATATCATGCAGCACCAGAATATCGGCGAGGGTATAAGAGGCATATGCCAGCTGTGCGAATAAATTGACCTGTAATAAGTATTTTAAAGTGTTTTTTTTCTGATGAGCATAGTCGGTTGGTTTTAAAGGCGAAGGAATACGAACAAGTGGATCTTGAAGAGCCTCTTGAATCAGAGTACGTGATTCTTTTTCGTTATCATGCGGCATGCAGCCTTCCCAAATTAAAATATATAAAAATGAATAAGATGAAATTTATATATAGTTGTATAAAAAATATTCTATTCTTTTGTTTGATATTTTAAAAGTGGAAGAGTCAAATTTATTTTATAAAATGAAATCCCCGATTAATGCATTCTAAGGATCATCCTAGCTTAAGAACAGACTAATAATTCAGCTTTAATTCGCTGTTGACTGAGCTGGTTGAGTGCCTGGCTTAAATACATTCCAGGGATTTTCTGTTGCTGGCTTGGGCTTATTCAGCATATCCGGATGATAGACTTCAATCCGGTTTCGGCCAGACTTCTTGGCCTGATACAAGGCAATATCGGCCTGTTTGATCAGATCTTCCAGAGTCTGGGTATGGGATTCCAGTTCTGCTACACCGATCGAAATGGTGAACCGGATGGCATGATTGGGTTCGACATAAATGTACTGCTTTTGAATTGCACAACGAATTCGTTCTGCAATCACCCAGCTGTCTTGCAGCTGAGTATCTTCTAGGAGGGCAATAAATTCCTCCCCACCAAAACGTGCCAGTACATCGCTATGCCGCATTTCTTTACGGGTCACTTCAGCAATCAGTTGTAGTACCCGATCACCAACATCATGCCCATAGCTATCATTAATATTTTTAAAATGATCCACATCAAACATCAGCAGGCAGCTACTGGCATGTTTAGGCCATTGATGAATAGAGCGTTCAGCCATATCGACAAAATGGCGACGGTTGTAGAGCTGGGTCAAATCATCGGTATGTGCCAGATTCTTTAAGGTTTGATAGTTCCATTCATCAAGTAGGGAGCGCAGAAAAGAACGCCGTATATTCAGAATATTATTCCAGTTAATATAAATGCTAAAAAACCAGAGTGGACTAAAGACCACACTAAAAATAAAGGCTTGAGAAGCACTCATGAACTGGGATATCCCAAGCATGATAAATAGGGCAATCAAGATGGAGCAATAGACTGCGACTTTAAACTGGGTCTGCACACAGAGATTGGCGATGAGAATAAAGATCGCAGAGGCATAAATATAGGTGGCAACATGGGGACTGGTTGAAAGCGCGAGTAAGCCAATCCAGGCCGCTGCAGCTACAGTGGTGCCTATCGGCAAGATTCTGTCCAGAATCTGAATATTTTTATGTTTTTTAAACAGGTAATAACAGCAAAACATCGCGCCCAGAACCAGAACGACGCGCATCAGACCAGAAATAAAAAACATGTCTGGAATAATCAGAATATCGGCAAAGAAATACAGTAAAAAGGCAATTTGTGCCAGATAGTTAATTTGACGCAAGTTATGATGACTATGCGTATAAACATAATCATGAAAATACTGCTGAAACGGGGCAGGAATACGGGCATGAGGATCTGTCAGCGCCTGTTCAATCAGCTGACGGTTCTGCAGATCACATTCAGATAATTTCAGTGATTTATCGGTCGTCGAATTTTGAAAAGATACATTCGCCGTTGAATATATATTCTCATTCTGAGCAGACATGTCCTGGTCCAGTATTATTTTTATAGGTGCCTATTATGCCGTGATTGAGTAAAAAATAACCTCCCAAAAATTGGGTATCCGGGAAGTTTTTAAAGCTAAAACGTAACAAAATTTGTGTTTTGTAAAATTGAAAATGATTGAAATACATGAATAATCGTCTTATTCATGGGGGTCTTTGGATGTTGTTGATTCGTTTCACGTGAAACATGGATGAATGATATTCTTGGGGCTTCAGTTTATTTAAACTCATAACGCCATGTGCCTAAATCATAATTGTGTTGCTAAAACTCAAGTTTGGGGGCTTTGCATACAAATCTCATCAGCCTTTCAGGATTTAAATTGATGGGACTAGTGAGGCGTTTTATACGTATCTAAATATTTCCAGGGATAGATTTTGCTTATAGACCCTGTACATTGTCCTGAATAGAAAGGCATCTTGAATCGGTCAAATGCATGTCTCACCCACTCAAAAAGTAGAATGAAAATGCCGAGGTAAGCTCAGCCATGTCGAATAATAGTGATATTGAACTGTCGAATTCCGATGATTGTGAAAAGTATGTGAATCAGTTTATTCAGGAGTTTCCTTTGCGTCGTGCAGAAATCGGGCAGGGTACCGTGATTAAACGCGCCTTGCCGAGCCGGCATAAGCGCATGATTGGTGCCTGGTGTTTTCTGGATCATGCGGGTCCGGCCATTTTCCCGCAAGGAGATGGTCTGGATATCGGACCACATCCGCACATTGGTCTGCAGACCTTTACATGGATGATCGAAGGCAGCATGATGCACAATGACAGTCTGGGAAATCAGCAGTTGATTCGTCCCAAGCAGGTCAATCTGATGACCTCGGGTTATGGCATTTCACATACCGAAGTCTCTCCTGAAAGTGAGACACATATGCATGCAGCACAGTTATGGATTGCCTTGCCGGATGACAAGATCAATATGGCACCAAGTTTTGAACATTATCCTGAATTGCCGGTCGTCAATGAGCAAGGCATTGAATTTACCGTGCTGGTCGGAGAATATTTAAAAACGAGATCACCGGTTAAAGTACATAGCGAACTACTCGGAGTAGACCTGTATGCAGCTCAAAGTACTAGTGCGCGCTTGCCTCTGAATCCGAAATTTGAATATGGCTTTATGGTGCTTGAGGGGACGGCCAGTATAAATGGGCATGAACTAAATGAAGATAATATGCTGATCCTGGAGCCCGGCTTACAGCAGGTCAATGCTGAAGTTCATGCCGGGAGCCGGCTGCTATTGATTGGTGGGGAGCCATTTGAAAGCCCGATTTTACTGTGGTGGAATTTGGTCGGGCGCACGACAGAGGAACTTAAAATTGCGCGGGAACAATGGATTAAAGGTCATGAACGTTTTGGTTCCATTCCTGCCTATGATGGACCACGTTTAGAAGCGCCCGCACTTCCAGACCAGATGCGGGCTTCCCGATAAATGTTAAAAATGATGGGAATATGGAACGCTGTCTGAGTTGAACTCAAATAATGAATCTGCAACATAGGATACATATCATTACAGTCATCAAAAAATGAGCTAGAGTCTGCTGCTTTTTGCTATGCTCAGTGGGCAAAAACAATAAAATCATGAGTCTAATATGCGTGTTTTACATCATCTCGAACAATCACGATCATTTCGTATCCTGTGGGCCATGGAAGAATTAGGACTGGATTACGAGGTTAAATACTATAAACGTCAGCCCAACCTTTCTGCGCCACCGGCCTTAAAACAGATCCATCCGTTGGGCAAAGCCCCGATTCTGGTCGATCAGGGTCAGGTACTGGCAGAATCTGCGGCGATCCTAGAATATTTGCAGGAAACTTATGATGAAAAGCAGCAGTTTCGCCCAGAAGATATTGCCGACAAGGCCCAGTACCGTTACTGGATGCATTATGCGGAAGGCTCGTTAATGCCGCTGCTGGTGATGCAACTGGTAATGACCACAGTGCCTAAACATACGCCTTTGCTGATTCGACCTGTGGCCAAGAAAATCTGTGATGGGGTGAAAAAGCAATTTGTACAGAGCCGTTTAAAAGATCATATCCAGTTTCTGGAAAGCTATTTGAGTGAGCATGATTATTTTGCCGGGCATTTCAGTTTTGCCGATATTCAGATGAGTTTTCCTTTGGAGGCCATGCAGAGCCGGACGGGTCAAAGCTATCCAGCGATTCAAGCCTATCTTAAACGGGTGTCGCAACGTGCTGCCTATGCGCGTGCACTGTCCAAAGAAAAACAGATCAGCTCTTAAACGCTTAAAAGAAAAGGTGCCGATGGTACCTTTTTTGATTTTGTGAGATTAGTCCGGAAAGCTGAGACGTTCTTTGGGGAAAACTACCTTAAACGTGGAACCTTGGTTTTCCTTGGACTCAATTTCCAGATGTGCCTGATGCTGCATGAGTACATGTTTAACAATTGCCAATCCCAAACCGGTACCGCCAGTACGACGGCTGCGGTCTGAATCGATGCGGTAAAAACGCTCGGTCAGACGTGGCAGATGCTTGGGATCAATACCGATGCCGTTATCTTGCACCACAAAATAGGCCGATTCACCGTCATCATGCCAGCCGATGGTGATGGTGCCGCCTTTAGGCGTATACTTGATGGCATTGGTAATCAGGTTGCTAAAGGCGCTGGCCAGTTCCATATCTGAACCGATCAGATCGCAATGACTGTCAATGTCCAGATTCAGGGTATGACCATAATCAATATTATAGGCCTGGGCATCATCGAATAGCTGGTTCATCAGACTTGGCATTTCAATGATCTGGTTTTTGGCAATATTTTTATCATTTTCCAGACGTGACAGCAGCAGCAGGTCGTTGACCAGGGCATTCATGCGTCGGGTTTGCGACTGCATCTGATCAAAAGCGCGTTTCCAGCGTGGATTGATATCTTCCTGATCGGTAAAGGTTTCAATATAGCCACTGAGTACGGTCAAAGGAGTGCGCAGTTCATGGGAAATATTGTCGACGAAATCCTTTCGCATCTGTTCCAGATTGTGCATCCGGGTCACATCATAAGCGACCAGTACCCGACTTTCTCCGCCAAAACGGGTCATTTTAACCTGCACATAGTGGTCTTCAAACAGCGAAGAACGCATTTTCAGGCCGTCGGGAGATTCATCAATATGGTGATAGTATTCGATAAAGCTCGGTTGGCGTAACAAGGTCAGGATATTACGGCGACGGTCATCACTGGAGATTCCGAGCAGACGTTCAGCCGCCGGATTCCACCATTCAATCTGCTGGTTTTCATCAAGCAGCACCACAGCTTCTTGCAAGGCCACCAGCGAAGATTGTGCACGATCAATCAGTTCGACCATTTCCGCCTGAACAATCCGTTCCTGACGTTGGGCGCGATAAACATTGAAAAGTAGCGCACCCCAAATCCCGCCAATATTCGGTGGAACATCATAAGGGCGATTGGAAATCCATTCATTGACCAGATATAAGGAACGCATTTGGGTCGCAAAGAATGCCACGAAGGCAATTACGATACAAATCCAGAAATACCCAATCCCAAAACCGATAAAGCTGGCGATAATTAGGAAAAAAGCCAGTAGGCGTAAATCCTGCTTCGCAAAATCCCATAAACTGCTGTAACGGATTCTTTTGTGTTCGCGTGCCAGTTCGGGGACAGGGTAGGGTTCATACATAAAACAAGATTTACCTTAAAAGATATTAACCTAAAGCGACATCTGAACGGGTCGAAAAGCGATAGCCTGTTCCGCGAACGGTCTGTACAAAACGGTCTACACCATAAGGTTCCAGCACTTTACGCAAACGGCGGATATGCACGTCGATGGTCCGGTCTTCAATATAAACGTTACCGCCCCACACCTGATCCAGCAATTGCGCACGGGTATAGGCACGTTCCGGATGGGTCATAAAGAATGCCAGCAAACGGTATTCAGTCGGCCCCATTTCCAGAATGTTATTGCCAAAATTCACCCGCTGGCTGACCGGATCCAGAATCAGACCATTGGCATCAATGGTTTTTTCACCGCTCAGGGCATTGGCGCGGCGAAGCACCGCCTTAATCCGGGAGACCAGTTCCCTAGTCGAGAATGGCTTGGTCATGTAGTCATCGGCACCGGCATCCAGACCTTGTACCTTATGGTCTTCTTCACCGCGCGCTGTGAGCATGATCACCGGAATTTCCGAGAGGCTTTCATCACGTTTCAGACGACGACACAGATCTACACCGCTGACACCACCCGGCATCATCCAGTCCAGCAAAATCAGTGCCGGACGCTGATCCACAATCATCTGATGCGCCTGCTTGGCATCTTCTGCCTGTAAGCACTGAAAACCGGCCATATCCAGAGAGGTATGGATCATTTCCCGAATCGGGAGCTCGTCATCGACGATTAATATGTAGTCATCTTTCACAACGCAATACCCTATTTCATGTAAACGGTGAACCGTTTTATATTTATGACAGGCTTATTACAAAGACTAATTATGACAGTATCATTGCAGAAAGGGAAAAACTGCTGAAATTGGAAAAGATTTGTGACAAATATAGCGCGGAAACTTGTTAAAAAATCATAAATTAATTTTACTCATTTTCGTAGTACAGCATAAAGATTTCATTTACTACAGAAGAGATAGAAATCTATTAAACACATGATTTAACATCTATTTTTTCTCTGAATATGACTCGAGCAGCGCCAAAAAAACCACACTACAAGACGATAAAACTTCCTCAAGCGAATGCTTAAAACCGCTCATCACCCAACGAATAGCAATTTGGGTGACATAGCCATTCAAACCGGTCGAAACCAGGGAAATTTCCTGCTCACTGCGATTTAATTGCGGCATCATCAACATGACAAAGGCATGAATCATGCGGTCGAAACGTGACATGGTTTCATGAATAGTGGCCTGATTATGCAGTTCCTGCACCAGCATGGCATCAATATAAATGATCCTGGCCATACGTGGATTGTCACGCAGGGTAGTGAGCAAAGCGGTCAGACCCGCCTCGATCATTTTTTTTGGATCGGTGGAGGCCTGCATCATGGCCTGCATGACATTCTGTTGCAGCTCATCAATCAGTTTTAAGAAAATGGTCTGAAACAGATGTTCGCTTTTCTTGAAAGATTCGTAAAAATAACGTTCGGTCAGCTTGGCTTCATTGCAGATATCTTTGACCGTAACTGAAAAAAAGCCGTGACGGCCATAGGCTTCAATCCCCGCTTCGATCAGCTTTTCACGACGTGCCTGCTGCCTTTCAGCCATCGACAGGCCTTTAAACTGACGTTCCTTGCTCTTGGAGGGGCGTGATTTTGCTGCTGAGTCGGTTGAATCAGTCATAAGGCCTATGTGCTCATCTGCATGAAGATTTTGAATATCTTAGCAATAAATCACGCTTAGACCTATATGGAAATTCTGCCTTGAAATTTGGCCTCTAAGGACATGGGATAATTATTGACAATCTATATTGTCAAAACTATATTGAGGATCTGTGCTAACTCCTGAAACAACAGAACAAGATCCTGCTGTCATGGAAGGGCAGTGGTTTACATAAGGAAATTGAATGAAAAATTTTAAAAATAAAGTCGCTGCGATTACCGGTGCAGGTTCGGGTATTGGCCAGCAACTGGCAGTATTACTGGCTCAGCAGGGTTGTCACTTGGCGCTGAGTGATATCAATGAACAGGGTCTGGCGCAAACCGTGGAATTACTCCAAGGGACTGATGTTCGTATCACGATTCAAAAAGTGAACGTGGCTGAATTAGAACAGGTACGTAGCTGGGCGGCACAGGTGGAACAGGATCATGGCAGTGTCAATATGATCTTTAACAATGCCGGCGTTGCACTGGGTTCAACCGTTGAAGGGGCATCTTATGAAGAACTGGAATGGATTGTCGGAATCAATTTCTGGGGCGTGGTTTACGGTACCAAAGAATTCTTACCTTTGATCAAGAAAACTGGCGATGGCCATATCATCAATATTTCCAGCCTGTTTGGTCTGACTGCTCAACCGACCCAGTCTGCTTATAACGCAACCAAATTTGCAGTACGTGGCTTTACTGAATCCCTGCGTCAGGAACTGGACATGGAAAACTGCGGAGTCAGTGCGCTCTGTGTGCATCCGGGGGGTATCCGTACCAACATTGCCAATGCAGCAAAAATGAATAACAGTCTGCTAACTTTAGGTATGAATCCGGAAAAATCGGCCCGTAATTTTAATAAATTATTGCGTTGTCCACCTGCAGAAGCCGCTCGTCAAATTCTGGAGGCGGTACAAAAAGACAAGCGCCGTCTGCTGATCGGTAATGATGCTAAAGCAATTGACCTGATTCAGCGGATTTTACCAACCGGTTATCAGCATGTCACTGCACTGGCGACCCAGTTTGGCAAAAAGAAGAAAAAATCTGCTTAAAAAATTGCAGAACAGACCCGCGAAAGCGGGTTTTTTATCGCTGTAATAGGGTCTATTTTTTGCGACTAAGAGTGTTAGCTACTGTAATACTTCTAGGTACATAAAACCTTGCATCTAAATCAACGCTTCAACCGTTTTTTTCTTCCAGACAAACTGATAATACAGTCCCTGCAAAATACACAGGCTGACAAAGGCCAATGCATAGGCATACCAGATACCTTCCAGGCCCCACCACTGACTAAAAAGATAAGCGGCGGGAACTTCAATACAGAGAATGGCAAAAATGTTGATCAACATTGGCACGGTCACCGTACCACTCGAGCGCATGATTGAAGCAAAAATGGCACTGGCGCCAAAAAACAAAATTGACCACAGCACAATAAACAGCAGTTGTTGTCCCAGTACTACAACCTTAGGATCGGTAATAAACAGCGTCATCAGATATTTGGAGAACAGATAGGCCAGAATAACCAGACCGCCGGTAAACAGGATATTCATACTCAGCGCAGTCCGGGTAACTTTATTGAGCAGATCTGATTTACCTGCGCCAATCGCTTGCGCACCAAATACAGATGCGGCAATTGCAATCGACAAAGCGGGAAATTGAATATAATTTAAGACCTGATTGACCGCGCCATAGGCCGCTGTTGCTTCTGCACCATAGCGGTTGACCAGTCCGACAATTACCAGTCCGGCAACTGAAGTGGTGACCATTTGCACACCAGTAGGAACCCCCAGTTTCAAGATCATTCTGCTTAACTGTGGTTGATGACGAATATTTTTTAATAAGGCCCAGTCGAGTTTGAGCGGATGCTGCCTATAATTTAAATACAGGATTAGAAACAACAGGACCGCCAGATTTCCCAGAATGGTGGCAATCGCCGGCGAGATAATGCCCATTTTAGGAAAGCCAAAATAACCAGCAATTAGTACTGGTGTCACCACCAAACCCACCCCAATGGTAAGTGCGGAAGCGAACAGGGGCGTGGTACTGTCGCCAACGCCGCGCAAAATCGAGGTATAAATAATATAGATAAAAATTAAGGGACTACCCGCTAGCATCCATTGCACATAGGGCAAGGATAAATGCATCACATCTGGATCTGTGCCGAGTGCCAAGAGAATATTCTCAGCAAAAATTACCCCGAGAAGCGCAATTAAGCTGCCGCCAATCAAGGTCATAAATAAAGTTGAACCAACCACACAGCGGACTTTTTTTATATTTTTTCCACCCCAAGCCTGGCCAATCAATACGGTAGAACCGGCGGACAAACCAATCACAAAAGCCATCAGACAAAACAGGATCGGAAAAAAAACGGCAACAGCAGCAATCGCATTGACCCCAAGCATTTGTCCCACAAAAACCGTATTGATCGTGCCGGAGAGACTTTGCAGGATATTGGTCGCAATTAATGGCAACAGAAATACCAGAAAGGCTTTCCATAAATTCTGTTGATGAATCAGTGAGTGCTGTGCCATGCGACATCCTGTGATTGAATTATCATCTATTTATTGATGCAGCTATTATTCGGCAGAATATAAGAAAAAGCCTTAGCTTTTAAGTAACTAAGGCATTTATTTTATGAGATTTTTAGTTAAAAAATGAGTTAAACCTTTGAAAGAATTTGACCTGCCTGGATCAGAGTTTGTTCTTTTTTTGCAAAGCAGAACCTGAGCAGACGTAAATCGGCAGGAGGGTGCTGGTAGAACGCGGAGACTGGAATCGCGACAATCCCATGTTGTTCTGCCAGAAAATGACACATGGACAGATCATCAAGCTCAGGGCGAATCTCCGAATAATCTAAGTTCTGAAAATAAGTCCCTTGAGAAGGTGTCCACTTAAAGCGTGATGTTTTAATGGATGAGTTAAATAAATCCCGTTTGTTTTGATAAAACTGGGACAGTTCGCGTATATGCTCAGGATGCAGTTGCATATATTCCGCCAAAGCGACCTGAACGGGTGTTACACCGCAGAAGCTGGCAAACTGATAAATCTGTCTGAACATTCTCATCAGTGCCGGTGCAGCAATACAAAATCCGGTTTTCCAGCCCGTGACATGGAAGGTTTTACCAAAAGAACCAATCACGAAGCTACGCTTGCGAAGTTCTGGAAATGACCAGGCCGAATAGTGCTGAACGCCGTCAAAAACCAGATGTTCGTAGACTTCATCGGACAGCACCACAATATTGCGCTCGCGAATCAGCTCGATCAGTTGCTGCCAGTCTGCCTTGGACCAGACACTACCACTCGGATTATGTGGAGTATTTACCACAATCATGCGGGTACGGTCATTAATGGTATCTTTGACCTGATTCCAGTCCACAGAAAAATCAGGATGCTGCAAAGCAATATGCACTGGCTTTGCCCCGACCAGTTGTACCGCAGGGCCATAACTGTCATAGCTCGGGTCGAAAATAATTACTTCTTCACCGGCGCGCACTGTGGCCTGAATGGCACAAAAAATCGCAATCGTGGCCCCAGGCGTAATCGTGATTTCCTCGAAAGGATCAATCATCAGTTGATCACGCTGCTGATAGAGATCTGCCACTAGACCTCGCAAGACTGGCAGACCATCTCCCGGAGCGTACTGGTTAAATCCATTCTGGCTAGCCCGGTTTAAAGCTTCAATCAAGGCAGGAGGCGCTGCAAAGTCTGGAAATCCTTGAGAAAGATTCAAGGCTCCGAGTTTTTGTGCCAAGGCCGACATGGTACTAAAAATGGTCACGCCCAAATCGGGTAATTTAGAAGGGAGTTCCAGCATGTCCTTGGCCTTGAAGAATGAGATCTGAATGAGTGTAGCAGCAAGTTCCGTATAGGATAATCGGAAAAATAGGGAATATTGAGCAATATTTTTAATTAAGATGTACCACATGCAATTTAAGATTTTTAATTGAAGGGCCATAAATTAAAGACCTAATTATGTGAAATGCATCGTGAACTTGACGAAATGGATAACTTTTCCTAAAATCTGCCGCACAATAATAAAGCTTAAAATTATAACTATAAAATGCCAAAACCTATCCATATGCTGGTGGAGCAGCTCGGGCTTAAGCGACAGCATCGTGCGCTACATTTACAGTTTTCACATCCTCCTTTAAATCATCAGGTTTTGATTCAGCGTATTGAGGGTCAGCATCAGATCAATCAAGGCCTGCAGGCTGAACTGATCTGTCTTTCCACTCATGCTCATATTGCCTTGAAACAGTTTATCGGCTGTCGGGTGGCCATTGATCAGGTCACAGACCGGGGTGAACTTTTCCGGACTACGGGCATTATTACTGCAGCCAGTCAAGGGCAGAATGATGGAGCTTTGACCCTGTATAAATTGACGCTAAATGATCCGACTGCACTCTGGCAGAAGCGCCGTAACAGTCGGGTTTTTATGAATAAGACGGTGCGCGAGATCAGTGAAATCCTGTTCAGTGAATGGCAAAACAGAAGTGTATTATTCGCGGCCAGTCTCAGCCTGGATTTGACAGGACTCAGCCGGGACTATGATGTCCGACCTTTTGTAATGCAGTCGAATGAATCGGATTATGATTTTCTGACCCGTTTATGGCGTAGCGAAGGAATTAACTGGCTGATTGATGAAAGGCAATTAACTGTGCCTGTATCAGCCAGCGAGATTCAAGATCAGCTTTTAAAACTGGTAGATCATTCCCAATATTTTTCAGCTTTAAAACGCCGCTCCATCCGGTTTCATCGCAGTCATGCCACCGAACAGCTTGACACGCTGAACAGTCTGATTGCGGTACGTCAGCTCAATCCGAATAGTACCCAGACCCAGCGTTGGCATGCCCAGCAACTTGCCCAGGATCAAAGCCAGCCTTTATTCAGTAATCATCAGCAAAGTGATATCCATGCAAATGCCACTCTTCAGCTTGAAGATGCGTGGAACATCAGTCCGGCTTGGACCGGCGACTTAAATCATGAGGATCAGGTGACAGCATCTGGTATAGCCCAACTGGATCGACTCAATCAGCAGCTCAGTGACTATCATGCTTTGCAGTCTAAATATTTTAAAGCCAGTAGCAGCGTACGAGATGCTCAGGTTGGATACTGGTTTGAACTGCAACAGCATCCTGAAATTGATCAGCATCCTGCCCATCAACGTGAATTTCTGATTTTAGCTAAGCGGTTTTATAACCAGAACAATTTACCCAAAGATATCTTATCTCAGCTGGATAGTTTGCTTGAGAAGAGCGGCTGGCAGATGACACAGGAGGAACGACAGGCCAATGAACTACAGATGGTGCGCCGTGAAATCCAGGTTGTTCCTGAGTACCACCCCTTCATTCATCGGCCTGCTGCATATCCGCAACGGGCTCGAGTGGTCGGACCTGAAGGTGAAACGATTCATGTCGATGCATGGGGGCGGGTGAAAGTTCGTTTTCTGTTTACCCGGAGTGAGGATCATCAGCATGATGGCGGCGCAGGTAGCAATGACAATGATAGCGATTCTGCTTGGGTGGATGTTTTGACCCCTTGGGCGGGTGAGGGTTATGGCATCAGGTTGCATCCGCGAATTGGCGAAATTGTAGTGATTGACTTCTTTGAAGGTGATATCGACCGGCCCTTTGTGGTGGGACGGATTCATGAAGCAGAACGGTATCCGACCATGTTTGATGCGAAAGGAGAACTTCCTGCGACCAAAAAACTTAGTGGTATCCGTTCTCAGGAGGTCGATGGCGAAGGTTTTAACCAGCTTCGTTTTGATGATACCCCTGAACAGATCAGTGTACAGCTGCAAAGTAGTCATGCAGCCAGTCAGCTCAATCTGGGAAATCTAAGTCACCCCAAAGAAAGTGAAAGCAGTGAAGGTCGAGGTGAAGGTTTTGAACTAAGGACAGACCAGTGGGGTGCCCTACGAGCAGGAAACGGCTTGCTGATTTCCACTTATCGACAAGATTCAGCAGCAGGCAATCACCTAGAGGCTGACCCAGCCAAAGAACAGCTTGAATCGAATCTCAATCATAGTAAAGCCTTGAGTGATATTGCAGAAAAACAGCAGGCTGATCCATTGGAATTTTTTGATAGTTTAAAACAGTTTCTGAATCAGATTGAAGCTGAAGACCGGGGCAAAGCTACTGCATTTAAACAGGCGGTGATGCTGTTAACCGCACCCCAATCGATTGCACTGAGCACAAAGGAAAATATCCATTTATCCGCTGATCAGCAAATCAATCAGAGTGCCGGGGACAATATTCATTTTTCCACACAGAAATCTTTAGTTGCTCATGCACAGGACCGGATCAGTTTGTTCGCTGCTCAAGAAGGCGTAAGTGTCTATGCAGCTCAAGGCAAAATTGAAATACAAGCCCAAGATGATGCAATTGAAGCGATTGCCCGCAAGGTAATCAAGCTTATTTCGACTGAAGACAAGATCGAAATCACCAGTCCGAAGGAGATCGTACTGACCGCTGGAGGGTCTCAAATTAAGATCAATGGTGGTGGAGTAATGGTCACAACTGGTGGGAAATTTGAGTGTAAGGCAGGGCAGCATCTGTTTACGAAAGGTCAAAATATTATTGAACAAAAAATAAATCTTCCAAAAATGAAAACATTATTCAGTAATAAAATTAACTATCAGTGGACTAACCAGTCTGCAGGAGAAAAAGAAATTTTTATTCTAAATAAGTTGGATGGGAACTTAATTAAAACTAAGAAGTCTGTATTAAATGAAAATAATCAATTAAGTACTTTAAGATTCTATACCTCTCAACCCACAGATTTCGTGGCTTTAGGATTTAATTCTTTACAAACTCATCTCATTCAAGACTTAGATAATGAAAGTATTGATGAACTATTGAATGAGATAGAAGAAAGGGATTTAGAGGATGATGTATATACTGAAGAGGATGTCGAATGATGAGCAATTTAGTTACCATAACATCAAAAATTTATGATGCTTCAGGAAAATATGTCATTAATTTAAAAGTTAAATCACGCTATAAAGGTTCATCGAGAGAAAATACAAATAAAACAGATAAAGATGGTTTATTTATATTTCAGGGTTCACCAAATCGAACTGTGGAAATTTTAGCTAAGCCACCTAATGTGGAAGATTATATCGTTATTAAAACGATTGATTCTTCAATCATTTCTTCTAGAAAGAATCCTGTAAAAGTATCCTTGCCTAAAAGTATAGAGGAGTATCATAAAGAAAAAGTGATGCCTACTACAAAAGGTATAGTTACGACTTTATTTAAAATAATAGACTGCAATGAGAAAATATTAACGAGTTTCCCGGTAAAATCTCGCCCTAAAGGAAAACAAAGTTCATTTGAACGTCATACCAATGAGCAAGGCATTGTAGAGGTGGTATCTTCACCTAATCGAGATATTGAAATTCTAGTTTTGACTTCAAATGATGAGTTTGCTCTAAAAGGTGCTGTTAACTCTGAGCATGGCTCTCAAATACCAAAAATAATTAAACTAGATGAACCCTATGAAAACTTTAAAAGTGAATCAAATATCCAACTTCTAGATAGAGAAGGAAATAGTTATATCGTTGAAAATACAAAGATCGAAATACTTTATTTGGGAAATAAGATAACAAAAATTTCAAATACCTCTAATGGGAAATTTTCATTTCCAAGTATGATTGGGGAAAAAATACAGATCACGGTATTTAAACCTGATGGTAATCCCTTGGAACCGAAAACTCATGTGGTAAAAAGGATTAAAGAAGATTCCATAAAATTGAAATTAGATGTAGATATTATTAAGGGTGGTACCGAACAGAATAAGCCGACCCTAGATAAGAATATAGAGAAACTCTGTACAGCAGAATGTATCGTAGAAACATATACTTTTGAAACTTCTTTAGGAACAATGGTTATTTCAAAAGAATCTCTTGATTCAATTTTAAAATGGGAGAAATACGAATCTAAACCTTATGTACCTAGTAAGGGAAAAGATGGTAAAAGTGGTGTAACATTAGGATATGGTTACGATTTAGGACATCAAAGTCTTGAGCAAATTAAAAAGGATTTAAATTTTTATTATACTTCGAGTCAAATTCAACGTTTATTAAAAGCTCAAGGAAAAAGAGGTTTGGCAGCACAAGCATTAGTAAACAGCCTTTCTGATATTATTATAAATAAAGATAAAGCTTATCAGATGGTGATGATAGTAAAAAAAAGGTATGCGGAGGATACATTAAAAGTTTATCCAGATATTTTAAAATATCATCCTCATTGCCAAGGAGCTATTTTATCGCTTGTATATAACAGATATATAGGTTTGAAAGGAGATCGTCGTAAAGAAATGAAAGAAATTCAAGATGATCTTAAAAAGAATGGAAAAAAGGTTCCTTTATTCTTAAGAAGTATGAAACGACTATGGACTACAAAAGCTAATAGAGGATTACAGGCTAGACGGGAAGATGAAGCAAAAATTTTTGAAAAAGGATTAAAATGTGAATGCTATAAGTAAACTTTTTATTCTGAATATTTTATTTATTTCTTTAAACTCTTATGCAGTGTCTCCTGAAGACTTTTTATATCAGGATGCTTTGAAAATACAGTGTAAAGAAGGAAGTCCTATGCAAGAGGATTTAATGTATTGTGTTTCAAGAAGTTATTTAGAGTCAGATAAAAAATTAAATATAGAATATAGAAAAAGAATGAAAATATTAAAAGGAATCAAAAAAGAAAAATTACTAGCGAGTCAAAGATTGTGGTTAAAGAATAGAAAAAATAAATGTAACTCTGAATATGCAGCTGCAGAGGAAGGGCGTGAAGCACCGATTTATTTAATAGATTGTTATGCTCAAGAAAATTATCAAAGAGTTAGATTTATAAAAAATTATAAATAATTTAAAAATAGAAAAGCAGCTATTTTTAGCTGCTTTTTTCTTTTACCCTTCCAAAACCTCTTCCAGCAACTCCTCACTCGGTACAAAGTAATATGCACCATCCAGTGGGGTTACGAAATGCAGCAGGCGGTCATGAATTCCATCGCCAGAGGTACCAAACATACGTTCTAACATAGCATCGATAATCGTAAGGTCTTTGGTGTAGGCAATAAAGAATAGACCCTGGTCACCACGTCCATCACCATAAGGCAGAGAATGACGTAGGATTTCCATTTCTTCGCCTTCTTCATCTTCCACTACAGTACGTGACACGTGCGCATTTTCAGGTTTGACTTCATCATCCAATTCAATCGATTCAAGCTTGGTACGACCCATAACCTGTTCCTGAGTATCAACTTTTAGCTTTTTCCATTTTTCCAGGTTATGCGCGTAACGTTGGGCAAAAATAAATGAACCATCTTGGAAAATACCTGAATCTTCACCTAATAATGCGACTTCAGCACGATCATCCGGGAATTGCGGATTTTCAGTTCCATCAATAAAGCCAGTTATGTCACGACCATCAAAATAGCGGAAGCAAACCCGCTCATCCAGCACCTGAACCTGAACCTGAATGCCTTCAAAAAAAGCCTGACTGAGCGCAAAACAGATATCAGCACGGGCACTGGCAATATGAATGATCATATCTGCCGGAACCACTGGCATTTCAAATGAACCATGAATGGGCTCAAGCTGTTTAAAGCCTGCAGGAGCTTGATCATAAAGTTTTGCCCACAGTTCAGGACCAAAAGCCACTGCCGTTTTAATTTGTGCTTGAGGATGTTGCGTAATAAGACGATCACGCGAAGTAAAAAGATGTTCGAGTTGTTCTTTTAATTGTTCAATACTCAAATCTTTAAGACGTAAAACAATAAAACGGGCATGATCTGAAGGAAGTGGCAAGATTACCGATTGGGCTGTCATTCATGGCTCCTGTAAGGATAGATCCTGTTTTTAATGTACATATTGTGCCTGAAGCTAGACAGAGTGAATAGTGCAATGCCTTATATTTAAGCAGGTTTTTAGCCTGATTTTATTAGAAAATTCATATAATATTGGGCAAGTTTTGCTGAGTTAAATATCCATGTCCTATCAAATGTGGTTTGCCTATATGCTGGCCTGCTGGGTGATTAGTGTGTCTCCGGGCGCAGGAGCGATTGCTTCCATGTCGAGTGGACTGAATTATGGTTTTCGGCATGGTTACTGGAATGCGCTGGGCCTGCAACTGGCATTATTGGTACAGATTGCAGTGGTTGCGGCAGGCGTGGGAGTTTTGTTTGCGACAACCCCATGGGCATTTTTAGTGGTGAAATGGTTTGGTGTCGGCTATTTATTGTATTTGGCTATTTTGCAATGGAAAGCACCTGTACAATCTATCGAAATTAAACATGAATTGGCGCGAAAATCGAGAGGGAAACTGGTACTGCATGGTTTCTTGGTTAATATCACTAATCCTAAAGCCATCGTATTTTTACTGGCCGTCTTGCCGCAATTTCTGGATTTGTCTAAGCCACAATGGATTCAGTATTTGATTATGGCTGCGACAATGGTGACGATTGATCTGATTGTGATGGCGGGTTATACCGGATTGGCTGCTAAAGTTTTAAGGCTGCTTAGATCGCCGAAACAACAAAAAGTCATGAACCGGACTTTTGCCGGGTTATTTGCCGGCGCTGCATTTTTATTGAGTTTGGTGCATCAATAAAGAGTCTTTGCTCTCTCCTTAAAGGAGAGAGGCGGAATAGATCATTAGAAAATCATAATGATTTAACAGAAAGATTAATTCAGCTTTTTAAACTTCTGCACACAGAAGATCAGTGCAAATAGCACCGCCATGGTCAGTACAATGGTTAAACCAGTCGAAGTATTGAGACCGGCACTCGACCATAGGCCCACGGTCACCCCAATTTGCGCAATCACGAATGCCCAGATCACCATTTGTTTGGGTGAGTGTGCAAGTAATCGTGCAGTCAGGGCAGGGATCACCAGTAATGCCCCCATCAAGAGTGAACCGACTGCTTTCAGCGCAAGCACGGTAAACAATGCCAATAACAACATAAAGATCAGGCGTTGCCATTTGGCATTTACACCTTCACTGACCGCCATGTCCGGATCAATCGCGATTTGAATCTGCGCTTGCCAGCTTTTATAGAGGACGGCTAAGGCCAGAATAATCACAATGGCAAAGGTGGGTAAGTCCGTCCAAGAAATCGTTAGTAGATCACCAAATAGATAGCTGAGAAGTTCCGGTCTTAAACTCGGTAAATGCTGAATGAACAATAATCCCGAGCAAAGCAGTGTTGCTGAACATAAGGCCAGCAAAGCATCATTGGGTAGGCGCGGATCATGCAGCACCCACAAAATACCTACCAATAATAAGGCAATAAAAGTGACTCCCATCCAGAGCGGTAAACTTAAAGCTCCAGCAATGGCAACACCGAGTAAAGTACCGTGTGCCATGGTATCGGCAAAGAATGACATACGCCGCCAGAGCATGAGACAGCCCAGCGGAGCAGTCAGAAATACCAACAGCGTTCCCATGATCCATGCAGGTAAAAGGAGTTGTAACCAATCCATCATGGTTTAAGCTTCCGGCTCGGGGTGAATATGAGGGCGTGAATCATGCTGACAGGGAGTGGCAGAATCGCCATGCGCGCAATGATCATGATGATGGTGATAGAACACTCGATTGGTGCCAAAAATTGCCTGATATTCGGGATGTTGCTGCACGCTTTCCGGCAGCCCACTACAGCAGATATGCTTGTTCAAGCACACGACTCGAGTCGTACCTTGCATCACCCATTGCAGGTCATGTGAAACCATCAGTACGGCACAGCCATATTTTTCCGGCAAGTTACGCACATATTCATACAGTTCAGCTTCGGACTGGATGTCCAGACCTTGCATCGGTTCATCGAGGACTAAAATGTCCGGCTGGCGTAATAAGGCGCGGGCCAATAGCACCCGCTGACGTTCGCCGCCAGACAACTGCTGAACTTTAGAATCTTGCAGTTTACTAATGCCGGTATCGCGGATAATTTCGGTTTTAATCTGGGATGGGCATTTTTCTAGCGCCAATAAATCTTTCACCCGGAGCGGCAAGCTATGTGAGGGATTGAATTTCTGTGGCACATAAGAGAATTTGAGTTTGCGCGCAGTTTTGATCTCACCTGATTGCGGTTTCAAAATGCCCAGCATGACTTTAATTAAGGTCGATTTACCAGCGCCATTGGGACCGATCAGTGTGACAATTTCTTTCTCTTGTAACGAGAAATCAATGGCTTTTAAGATATCGCGCTCATCGATCTTGACCCAGATCTTGGAGAGCTGAATCAGGGGAGAGGCACTTAAGCTTTGTTGCGGCACTGCTGACAAATTCCTGAAATTTCGATAATGCTGTGATGTGCCGTGAAGTCGTCCGAGCTGGCCAGTGCATCGAGTTGATCGAGCAAGCCCTGAGCCGACGCTTCTTTCACGGCTTTACATTCGGTGCAGATTAAAAAAGCGGCCTGATGACCTTCACGCGGATGGCAACAGGGAATATAGGCATTGATCGAGGTCAGGCGATGAATCAGCCCTTTGCTTAATAAAAAATCCAGAGTGCGATACACCGTTGGTGGTGCTGCAGGACGATCACTAGCATTTTTCATTTGTGCCAGCAGGTCATAGGCACCCATCGGGCCATGCGCATTCAGAATGAGTTCCAGCACTTCTTTACGTAAAGGTGTAAGGCGTGCGCCGCTTGCTGCACAAAGACTTTCCGCTTCAGCAAGACGTTGTGCGACATTGGGATGGTCGTGCACGCCGTGCAATGCGTTGTGGTGTTCGTGCGAACAGGAACCCATAGTTCACCTCAAGTGCGAAACTGAAAATTAATAGATTTCAAATCTTAACATGAAGCGTTCTGAGTTTCGATTGGGCATAGGTATTTTTGTATTTTTGTTATATTATAACACTTCCTGATTTTATCGTTTTTAAGTGATTTCTACTCATGTTCCGTCTCCTTGCAATCAGTCTGCTGGCATTGTTCAGTACACTCAGTTGGTCACAAAGTCTGGTGGTGTCTACGCAGCCGATCTATCTGATTGCCAAGAAAATTACCCAAGGTGTGGAACAGCCGACTTTATTGCTGGCCAACCAAAGTGGACATGATGTGAGTCTGACTCCGGCGCATCGAAAAACTATTCAGAATGCAGGTCTGGTGATCTGGCTGGGTCAGGCGCATGAAGCACCCTTGGCCAAAGTGCTGAATGAAAGTAATAAAGGCATTGCACTGTTAGACTCGGGGATATTGACCACCTTGCCGATGCGTAATCCGCGTGGCGAGGCCTTAAAAAATACGGTAGACACGCATGTCTGGCTCGATCCGAATAATGCAGTGCGGATTGGTTTCTTTATTGCGGCGCTACGTTCGCAGCAATTGCCGGAGCATCGTGAACGCTACTGGAAAAATGCCCGTGACTTTGCACAAAACATGTTTGCGACGGCCCAGCGTTATAGTTCAAGCAACAAAGCCAAACCTTATTGGTCTTATCACGATGCCTACCAGTATCTGGAACGCCCGTTAAATTTAAAATTTATGGGTGCGCTGACCGATGATCCGCATGTTTCGCCAACCGTAGCCCAAATCAAGTTTTTACAGGATCATCGTCCACAGCGCAAAATGTGTCTGCTGGCCGAAGGTCATGCCAGTGAAAACCAGTACCGCAAACTCAATCCGGTACTGTTCCAGCATGTCGATGAAAGCATGAGCGGGGCAGGGGACTTTGTGCAGGCTTGGCAGCAATTGGCCGCCGAAACCCAGAAATGTGTAATAAATGCACGCTAATGATTTAAAAAATAGACAGATTTTGATTAGTTTAACAGCAGTGACCCGATTTAAAAAAACACGACTAAGGTCGGGAAAAGATTGCATGTTCAGGGGTGTAACTCTATAATGCCTGCGATTAAAAATAATCACCTGTTAAACTTGTCAAGCATGATTGCTGTGAGTGAATAAATAATGAGCCGAACTAGTCGCTTGATTGACCGACGATTAGCGAAAGCTTTGGTCCTCCTGCAAGCCTGTATGATCCCTGTTTCAGCCTTGATCGGCTGGGTCGTGAAAGACTCAACCGCAGCCTTGAGTGCAGCATTAGGTGCACTGGTATGTTGGCTCGCGACTTGTTATTTTTCGTGGCAATCGTTTCGAGCAGCAGGAGCCCGCGCGTCTAAACAAGTTCTTTCGAACATGTATAAAGGCTTGATGGGAAAGTTTGCCATTGTGATTGTTGGTTTCATTTTAATTTTAAGCAATGTTAAACCGTTGTCAGCGGTGGCGTTGTTTTGTGGTTTTATACTTGTTCAAGCCATGTCGTGGGTCGCTCCGTTTTGGGCGTCACGTCTACAAAAATGAGTATAAGCACAACAAGAAATTGAAAAGTTTTTCAGGAGCAGGCGAGATATCAAGCAGCACGCGATATTCGTTTGTTCTATTAGTTTTTTGACATTGACCAGGTGTGATTTATGGCTGCTGAAGAACATGCCCTTACTTCGACCGAGTATATCAAGCATCACTTGACCAACATGACCTATGGCAAAATGCCGGACGGTACGTGGAAATTGGCCGAGAGCGGTGCTGAAGCTCAACAGATGGGGTTCACTGCTATTCACTTGGATTCAATGGGTTGGTCTATCGGACTGGGTCTGATTTTCTGTTTGTTGTTCTGGTTGGTTGCGAAAGCGGCTAATGCTGGTGTTCCTACCAAGTTCCAGTCTGCAATTGAAATGATTATCGAGTTTGTAGATTCAAGTGTACGTGATACCTTCCACGGGAAGTCTCGATTAATTGCACCCTTAGCATTAACCATTTTCGTGTGGATTTTCCTCATGAACTTGATGGATTTGATCCCTGTTGACTTTATTCCTTATGTAGCTCAACACGCGATTGCTTCTATGCTGGGTGTAGACCCTCATCAGGTTTACTTTAAAATTGTTCCGACTACAGATCCAAACATTACCCTCGGTATGTCTATTTCTGTATTCTTCTTAATTATTTTCTATAGTATTCGTGAGAAAGGTGTTGGCGGCTTCGTTGGTGAGTTAGCACTGAACCCATTTAACCCAAGTAATCCAGTTGCTAAAGTGCTTTTAATTCCATTCAACTTATTGTTGGAATTGACTACTTTCTTGGCGCGACCAGTTTCATTGGCTCTACGACTGTTCGGTAACATGTATGCGGGTGAGTTAATCTTCATTCTTATCGCGTTATTACCGTTCTGGATCCAGTGGGCGTTGTCTGTGCCTTGGGCGATTTTCCACATTTTGATTATTACGCTACAAGCATTCATTTTCATGATGTTGACTATCGTGTACATGAGTATGGCAAGCGAAAAGCATTAATGGTATTGCCTAACTGTCAACGGATGGTTGGGCACACAATTTTTTAACTTAATTTGGTATAAAACCTAACCTCTGAGGAATTATCATGGAACTCACTTTAGGTCTAGTTGCAATTGCATCTGCTATCTTGATCGCTTTCGGTGCTTTAGGTACTGCGATTGGTTTTGGTCTTCTAGGCGGCCGTTTCCTTGAAGCTGTAGCTCGTCAACCAGAATTGGCTCCACAACTTCAAACTCGTATGTTCTTAATCGCGGGTCTTCTTGATGCTGTGCCTATGATCGGTGTTGGTATTGGCTTGTTCTTCATCTTCGCTAATCCATTTGTAGGTTAATCAGCTTAATTCCGAAATTCACTATTTGAGGAATTTGCAATGAATATCAACCTCACATTGTTTGGCCAAGCGATTGCGTTTGCGATTTTTGTCGCATTCTGCATGAAGTTTGTATGGCCACCACTAATCAATGCGATTAGTGAACGTCAGCGTAAAATCGCTGATGGCTTAAATGCTGCTGAAAAAGCGAAGGCTGACCTTGCAGATGCGCAAGCACAAGTGAAAGCTGAGTTAGACGCGGCAAAAGCACAAGCGGCTCAATTGATCGAACAAGCGAACCGTCGTGGTGCACAATTGATCGAAGAAGCGCGTACCCAAGCTGCGGCTGAAGGTGAGCGTATTCGTCAACAGGCTAAAGAAGCTGTTGATACTGAAATCAATGCTGCTCGCGAAGAATTGCGTCAACAAGTGGCTGCTCTTGCAGTAACTGGTGCTGAGAAAATTCTTAGCCAGCAAGTTGATGCAGAAGCTCACAATGCCATGCTGACTCAGCTGGCTGCTAAACTTTAAGAGAGGCGGATTATGGCTGAACTCTTGACGTTGGCACGCCCATACGCTAAAGCAGCATTTGCTTACGCTTCTGAGCAAAGTGCAACTGACTCTTGGTCAACAGCACTCGAATTGCTCAGTGCTGCGGTGCAAGACGAAGCATTTTCAGCTTATCTAAATCGCCCTGAGCTTACACCTGCTGAGCAGGTGGCTCTTTTTGCGAAAGTTTTAGGTGAAGACCAAACTGCAGCAGTGTCTAACTTCCTGACATTGCTTGCAGAGAATAACCGTTTGGTTCTTCTTCCTGAGATTGCAGCAGAATATGAGCAGCTTAAATCACAGAATAACAATACTGTGGATGTAGTAATTGAATCTGCATTCCCATTAACTTCAGTACAAGAACAATTACTTGCGCATGCATTAGAGAAGAAATTCGAAGCGGCGGTAAATGTTTCTGTAGAAGTTAACCCGGCGCTGATTGCTGGTGTAGTTATTCGTGCAGGCGACCAAGTGATAGATGATTCTGCGCTTAACAAGCTTGAAAAAATGCGTACTCGTCTTCTTGCTTAATTGCATTTAGAAGACTGAACTTTAAAAAGATTGAGGTATAGCGCAATGCAACAACTGAATCCATCCGAGATCAGTGCGCTCATTAAACAGCGTATCGGCGATCTGGACACCAGCGCAACCGCTAAGAACGAAGGAACCATTGTTATGGTTTCCGACGGTATTGTGCGTATTCACGGCTTAGCTGACGCTATGTACGGTGAAATGATCGAATTCGACGGCGGCCTTTACGGTATGGCACTGAACCTAGAACAGGATTCAGTGGGCGTCGTTGTTTTAGGTAACTACTTAAGCCTTCAAGAAGGTCAAAAAGCGCGTTGCACAGGTCGTGTATTAGAAGTTCCGGTTGGTCCAGAACTTTTAGGCCGTGTAGTAGATGCTTTGGGTAACCCGATTGATGGTAAAGGCCCTATTGATGCAAAATTAACTGATGCTGTTGAAAAAGTAGCACCAGGCGTAATTTGGCGTCAATCAGTGGATCAACCTGTACAAACTGGTTATAAATCAGTAGATACAATGATCCCTGTAGGCCGTGGTCAACGTGAGTTGATCATTGGTGACCGTCAAACTGGTAAAACAGCAATGGCGATCGACGCGATCATCGCTCAGAAAAACTCTGGCATTAAATGTGTATACGTAGCAATCGGTCAAAAACAATCGACTATCGCTAACGTGGTACGCAAGCTAGAAGAAACTGGCGCTATGGCGTATACAACTGTTGTAGCTGCAGCTGCAGCTGATCCAGCAGCAATGCTGTATCTAGCTCCGTATTCTGGCTGTACAATGGGCGAGTACTTCCGTGACCGCGGTGAAGATGCGTTAATCATTTATGATGACTTGTCTAAGCAAGCTGTTGCTTACCGTCAAATTTCATTGCTTTTACGCCGTCCACCAGGTCGTGAAGCGTATCCAGGTGACGTGTTCTATCTACACTCGCGTCTACTTGAACGTGCTTCTCGTGTATCTGCTGACTACGTTGAGAAATTCACTAACGGTGAAGTGAAAGGCCAGACTGGTTCTCTAACTGCATTGCCGATTATTGAAACTCAAGCGGGTGACGTATCTGCATTCGTACCAACCAACGTAATTTCGATTACTGATGGTCAGATCTTCCTTGAAACATCATTATTCAACGCAGGTATTCGTCCTGCTGTGAACGCGGGTATCTCTGTATCTCGTGTTGGTGGTTCAGCGCAAACCAAGATCATCAAGAAATTGTCTGGTGGTATCCGTACTGCTTTGGCGCAATACCGTGAATTGGCAGCATTTGCTCAGTTCGCTTCTGATCTTGACGAAGCAACTCGTAAGCAACTTGAACATGGTCAACGTGTAACTGAGTTAATGAAGCAAAAACAATATGCTCCATACTCAATTGCTGACCAGGCTGTTTCAATTTATGCATCTAACGAAGGCTACATGGCTGACGTAGACGTTAAGAAAATCGTAGACTTTGATGCTGCGTTGATTTCTTACTTCCGTTCAGAACATGCTGCGTTAATGCAACAAATCGATGCCTCTGGTGATTACAACAAAGACATCGAAGCTGCAATCAAAGCAGGTATTGAAAGCTTTAAAGCGACTCAAACTTACTAATTTAGCAACTTGCTAGATTAGTGTTGGTTTGGTTCACGGAATCAACCTTCGGAAGCTCGCAAGGGCTTTCGAATACTAGGTTAAGCGTATGGCAAATTTAAAAGAAATTCGCGCCAAAGTAGCTAGTATCAAGAGCACGCAGAAGATTACTCGAGCGATGCAAATGGTAGCAGCTTCTAAGATGCGTCGTGCGCAAGAGCGCATGGCTCAAGGCCGTCCGTATGCCGAAAATATGCACCGTGTAATTGCTCATTTGGTCCAAGCGAACCCTGAATACAAACATCGTTATATGGTTGAACGCCCGGTTAAGCGCGTTGGCTATATCATTGTGTCTTCAGATCGTGGCCTTGCTGGTGGTTTGAACATTAACCTGTTCAAGAAAGTGGTTAAACACGTTCAACAGCAACAAGAGCAGTCAATTGAAGTTCAATTTGCTTTAATTGGTCAAAAAGCGGTTTCGTTTTTTAAAAACTACGGCGGTAAAGTGCTTGGTGCGACGACGCAAGTCGGCGATGCTCCAAGTCTTGAGCAGTTATCTGGTTCTGTACAGGTGATGTTGGATGCTTATGATAAAGGCGAGTTAGATCGTATTTATCTAGTGTCAAACGGCTTTGTCAATGCCATGACTCAAAATCAAAAGATCGAACAACTTGTTCCTTTGGCTGCTGCTGAAGAAGACAAGAATCTGAACCGTCAATACGGTTGGGATTACATCTACGAGCCTGAAGCTGAAGAGCTTTTAAATGGCTTGTTGGTTCGCTATATCGAGTCTGTGGTGTATCAAGGTGTGATTGAAAACATCGCATGTGAGCAGTCTGCACGTATGGTCGCTATGAAAGCAGCGACAGACAACGCAGGCGAGATCATTAAGAGCCTGCAACTTATTTATAACAAGCTGCGTCAAGCCGCGATTACTCAGGAAATTTCTGAGATCGTTGGTGGTGCCGCTGCCGTTTAACATTATTTTGAATTGAGGAGACAGCAATGAATAGCGGTCGTATCATTCAGATCATCGGCGCGGTTATCGACGTCGAGTTTGAACGCAACAGCGTTCCTAAGATCTATGACGCTCTCCAAGTAGATGGTACTGAAACTACTTTAGAAGTTCAGCAACAGCTTGGTGATGGCGTAGTTCGTACTATTGCAATGGGTTCTACTGAAGGCCTTAAGCGTGGTTTGAACGTAACTAACACTAACGCGCCGATTTCTGTACCAGTAGGTACAGCGACTCTAGGCCGTATCATGGACGTTCTTGGTCGCCCGATCGACGAAGCTGGTCCTGTTGCGACTGAAGCGCGTTTACCAATTCACCGTCAAGCGCCTTCTTATGCAGAACAAGCGGCTTCTACTGACCTTTTAGAAACTGGTATTAAAGTCATCGACTTACTTTGCCCGTTCGCGAAAGGTGGTAAAGTTGGTCTGTTCGGTGGTGCCGGTGTTGGTAAAACTGTAAACATGATGGAGTTGATCAACAACATCGCGAAAGCTCACTCAGGTTTATCTGTGTTTGCTGGTGTTGGTGAGCGTACTCGTGAAGGTAACGACTTCTATCACGAAATGAAAGATTCTAACGTTCTAGACAAAGTAGCAATGGTCTACGGTCAGATGAACGAGCCACCGGGTAACCGTTTACGCGTAGCGTTGACTGGTCTTACTATGGCTGAATATTTCCGTGACGAGAAAGACGAAAACGGTAAAGGCCGTGACGTACTATTGTTCGTAGATAACATCTATCGTTATACACTAGCGGGTACTGAAGTATCAGCACTTCTAGGTCGTATGCCATCTGCAGTAGGTTACCAGCCTACACTTGCAGAAGAGATGGGTGTTCTTCAAGAACGTATTACATCGACTAAGTCTGGTTCTATTACGTCAATCCAAGCGGTATACGTACCTGCCGATGACTTAACAGATCCATCGCCTGCTACAACGTTTGCTCACTTGGACGCAACTGTTGTATTGAGCCGTGACATCGCATCTTCTGGTATTTACCCAGCGATCGATCCACTAGACTCAACTTCACGCCAGTTAGATCCGTTAGTTGTTGGTCAAGAGCATTATGAAATTGCACGTTCTGTACAGAACGTATTGCAACGTTATAAAGAGCTTAAAGACATCATCGCGATTCTTGGTATGGACGAGCTTGCTGAAGAAGATAAACTGGTTGTTTACCGTGCGCGTAAAATCCAGCGTTTCTTCTCTCAACCGTTCCACGTAGCTGAAGTATTTACTGGTGCTCCTGGTAAATTAGTATCTCTTAAAGAAACGATTCGTGGCTTTAAAGGTCTTCTAGCTGGTGAATACGATCACATCCCAGAACAAGCGTTCTACATGGTTGGTGGTATTGACGAAGTTATTGCTAAAGCCGAGAAACTTTAATTAGCTACTCTAATTTAGGAGATTCTCATGGCGACTATGCAATGTGATGTTGTAAGTGTTCAGGAGTCTTTGTACTCAGGCACTATAACTATGCTAATTGCAAAAGGTGCTGGCGGTGAGTTGGGTATTATGCCTGGCCATGCTCCGTTGGTAACTTTGCTCCAACCTGGCGCGATCCGCGTTATTTTGGAAAACGGTACAGAAGAGTTGATCTATGTATCTGGTGGTGTTCTAGAAGTTCAACCGCATGTTGTTACGGTTCTTGCAGATACTGCAGTCCGTGCAGAAAACTTAGATGAAGCAGCTATTGTTGAAGCGCGTAAACACGCTGAAGCATTGCTTGCGAATCAAAAGAGCGATTTGGACGCTGCTGCTGCTTTGGCTGCTCTTGCAGAAACTGCTGCTCAGCTGGAAACGATCCGCAAAATCAAAAACCGCGCTCAATAAGAGACGGTTTGAGATTGAAAAAACCACCCGAAAGGGTGGTTTTTTTATGGTTCATAGGTTCTTATCATGTTTGTTTTTATATATGTGTTCATAAAAAAAGATTAGGTCTTTTTCTCTACCATAATTATTGCCAGAACCAAATGTAGCTACTACGTACAAAAAACCAAACTTTTCTAATTCAGATGCTGAAAAGTTACATTCATTATTCGTAAGGCGGTAATCCTTCTCGAATTTGTTCATTTCAAATGATAAGTAGGCTTTTTCTAACCCTTCTAATAAAAACGATGTAAATTGAGGAATAATATGAGCATATCTTAAAAAATTTTCACGATTTATTTCTTTCGCATCATATAAAAGAGCTAAACGAGCGAGCATTTTAGATTGATGGATTAAATAGACTTTATCTAAAGCATTGAGTAATTCACCACCTATTTCTAAGTTGTTTTGATTCTTGAAGATTTTTAGTAATGTTCCTGATGCTAACTTTTCACCTTCCTTTATAAATTCCAGGATATTTTTTAATTTTTGCTTTTCGTTATAGCTTCTGAAAACTTTATAAATCGCTAAACCTGAAGATGCTATTGGAAAAGCTTTTAAAATTTCTTGAAAAATAGTATCAGTCGTTTCTAAAACTGTATTATCAAAATAGTTTTCTGCTGTTTGAATGATGTTAGATGGTATTTGACTCATTATGAATTTTCTTTTTTCTACTATATAGAATAATGTACTACACACCTGAAAATTTGAAATTTATATTTTTAGCATCACCTTAAAACAGCTGATTTAGATTATTTGTTTTAGCTTGGAATTTTTGCAAGTATCGATCTTGAGAGTGTTGGTTTTACATTTCCGATTCTTAAATAAATTTTAATTTGTACCACTCGATATAACTTTTACCCTTTCTCAGTAATGTTTTGAACCAATCTGTAAACCTGCACACGCCATAAAAAAATCAGTGATAAGTTAAATGATTCGAACAGATTTCGCTTGTTATAGCTTAATACGATAGAAGTTTAGAACAGGCAAAACTTATAATTGAAAAAGGGAAAACCATGGCTTATCAATCTATTAATCCATTTACCAATCAAAAATTGAAAGACTACCCATCGCATAGCGATCAAGATATTCAACATGCACTCGATACTGCAGAAAAAATCCTAAAGTCAGAATGGTCACAGCAGGTCGATACCCGTATTGCAGTACTGCGTAAATTGGCTACCAACATGCGAGCGCAAAAATCCGAACTGGCCAAGCTTATGGCCCAGGATATGGGAAAACTGATTAAGCAGAGTGAAGGTGAAATCGAAACCTGCGCCAAAATTGCAGAATACTATGCCGATCATGCCAAAGAATTTTTAGCACCGGTGTCCTATGAAACGGAACTGGGAGAAGCCTGGGTTGAGCATCATCCACTGGGTATTATCATGGCGGTTGAACCGTGGAATTTCCCGTTTTATCAACTGATGCGTGTCTTTGCGCCGAACTGTGCGATTGGTAATCCGGTTCTGGCAAAACATGCCGGCATTGTGCCGCAATGTGCCGAAGCCTTTGAGCAACTGGTCTTGGATACAGGCGCACCCAAAGGTGTCTGGACCAATCTGTTTATCAGCAGTGATCAGGTCGCTGAAGTAATTGCAGACAAGCGTGTGCGGGGTGTAGCACTGACAGGTTCAGAAGGTGCGGGCAGTGCAGTCGCTGAACAGGCCGGAAAACATCTTAAAAAATCAACGCTGGAACTGGGCGGTAATGATGTATTCATCGTACTCGATGATGCAGATCTGGAACGCGCGATCAAGTTAGGCTGTCAGGCGCGTGTCAATAATGCTGGGCAGGTATGTACGGCGGCGAAGCGATTTATCTTGCATGAAAAAATTGCCGAACAATTCAAGGCCGGCATGCTGAAAGCTTTTGAACAGTTAAAACTGGGTGATCCGCTCGATCCTGAAACCACTTTAGGACCGCTGTCTTCAAAAGATGCGCTGGAAAAACTCAGCGAGCAGGTCGAAAAGGCAGTAGCACAAGGCGCGACTGTGGTCACTGGCGGCAAAGCTGTAGAACATCAAGGCAATTTCTATGCACCAACTATTCTGGAAAATATCACGCGTGAAAATGAAGCCTGGTATGAAGAATTCTTTGGCCCGGTGGCACAAATCTATGTGGCGAAGGATGATGATGAAATTGTCGAAATTGCCAATGATTCTAATTATGGCTTAGGTGGCGTGATTCATTCACAGGATATCGAGCGCGCTAAAAAACTGGCGTCACGGGTAGAAACTGGCATGATCTGGATCAACTGGTTTACTGACACCACGCCCGAATTGCCATTTGGTGGAATCAAAAATTCCGGTTATGGGCATGAACTGTCGATTGATGGTTTTAGAGAGTTTGTGCAGAAGAAACTGGTCGTCGTCAAAAGCCCGAAAAAATAATATGAGCTGATCCGATATCAAATAAGCCACTATTCAGTGGCTTATTTGTCTGGATATTCTTCACGTTTTCCACCTTCATAACTGGCAAAACGTGGGTGTTCTGGTGGAAATGACGGTTCAGCACTTGGCCAAGGCCAGCCACCAAACTGGGTTTCACGATAACGGCGAAAAGCAGTATCCAGTTCTTGATCACTATTCAGAACAAAAGGCCCATGCATAGCCACCGGTGCACCGATCGGTTCACCTTCCAGCCATAAAATATGTGATTCCAGCAGCCCACCTTTGAGCTGAATATCTGCATCCGGTTTGAGTTCCAGTAGATGCTTCGGCGCTATCTTCTGTCCTTCAAGCTCCAAGCTTCTACCTTGATAAAAATAACAAAAACGCGTTGCAGTAGCAGTGGTTGCAGGAATGATTAATTCTGCTTCCGGCCCTAAAGTGATTAAATAAATATTGAGCTGATTCTCTGGCATGGCTGCCCATGAATGTGGTGGCCGATCCAGTGCCTGAGTCTGTTTAAACTGCCCTGAAATGACCCGGATATCCGCTTTACGTCCGGCCGTATCTGCTGAAAATACATGTGGAATCTGTTCACGCCACAACATTTTATAATCGGCCGGCTGCTTTTTCTGTTCCGGTGAGGAATTCAGCCAGATTTGAAAAAGCTCCAGAGGATTGTCCTGATCCTGATGGACTAAGGGAAACATCTCGCAATGCCGCACCCCATTGCCGGTAGTCAGCCATTGCACATCACCTGCACCATAACGTCCCGAGTTTCCCAGCGAGTCAAAATGATCGACATAACCGCGCTCGACAATGGTAATGGTTTCAAAACCTGTATGCGGATGCTCCGGAAAGCCAGGAATACTCTCGCCATAATACATGTCATATTCATGCTGCTGTGGCGGGGAAACTGGGCCTAATTTAGAATTGCCTTGCGGATAATGATCTTGATGATGAACGGTAAAAATAAAAGGATCTTTCAGATCAAGCCGGGATGTGACTGGAACCACAGAATACAGCACTGAATTCGACATGATTGAACTCCTGATGATCCGATTGGATGAAAATTCTTGATCTAAATGTAATTTTTATAATCCATAACAGTGTATAGCCTGCAAGGCGACTGAGGAAGACGTATTTCGATCAATCACCTTAAATATGATTTTGAATATTTTAAGTATTGTCCTGATCAGTATTGTTCTCTGCTTCCTGATCTGGATTCTGGATCAGCAAGCCGGCCAGTTTGACCATTTCGGATTGCACATTAACCATCTGCGATTCAATCTTTTTCAAGTTCACTTGGCTGAAATCCACCTGACCATTTAAGAGGGGAGAAGCCAGAACTTGCTGATTAGCGGTCATAATGTTGTCACGAATCTGGTCAATTTCCTGACTTTTCAAGTTCAGGTTGCCCAACACCTGATTAAAACTGCTGAGTTGCTGTTGAAGCTGGGTCGCAGTGGACTGCAGTTGCTGGGTATCCTTGGCTTCGACCGCCGTTTGCAGTTCGGTCTGGGTCTGTTTTAACTGTTCCACATAACTGCCGGCCTTGAGCTGCAAGTCGGCTACATCACGAACCATATAAAACATATTGCCCGATTTAAGCTCGGTTTGTGCTGCTGAACTCTGTTGCTGAGAGGCTGGTTCCAGATCTGAGGTCGTGGTATCTGCCTGTTCAGCCGGTGCTTCGACAGCCTGTTCACAGCCCATCAGTAAAATTCCAGAGCTAAATAATGCGAAAGGAAGGACAGCATTGGCAAGAATCTTGGACATGGAATCAGGGTCTCGATACAGGTGATGGAATTTTAATAGTATCTAATATAAGGACAAACTATGGAGATAAAAAAGATTGTTGCAAACTCATAACAATTCTTCTGGGTTCCGAATATTTCATTATTTAAAAACAGGAAAAAGTTTATTAAAAGCTGGTAAAGAATTACTTTGCTCTCACCAAATTGGCTTGTTTGGCCTGCAATCACTTTGAAAATGTTTTTAGGTGAATTTTAATGCAATTAAATAATCGTTTTTAAATAAAAAAAATAAGTATCTACCAAGAAAATAGATACTTATTTCAAGCTTGATGCTTATGAGAATAATCGAGAATTATTTTGCAAGTTCTGCATTCACTGCATCGACAATCCGTTGATCATCTGCAGTAATATCTGGAGCAAAACGTGCCACTACTTCACCATTTTTATTGATCAGGAATTTTTCAAAGTTCCAGAGCACTTCTGGTGGCTGATTTGGGGTTAAACCATAATCGACCAGATCTTTCCACCAAGGGCCTTCACCGATACGTTCCGGTACAGCCTGCGTAAGGTTGGCATATAAAGGATGCTTGTCTTCACCCGTGACAGAGATTTTAGCAAATAGCGGGAAGTCAACTTTATAATTCACTGAGCAGAATTCCTGAATCTCGGCTTCGCTACCCGGTTCCTGTTCCAAAAAGTTATTGGCAGGGAAGCCCAGAATTTCCAGACCTTCCGCTTTTTTGTCCTGATACAGTTTTTGTAAGCCTTCATATTGCGGCGTCAGGCCACATTTAGATGCGACGTTAACCACCAGCAAAACCTTACCTTGGTACTGGTTTAAAGTGGTTTCTGTTCCTTCAATGGTTTTGACTGGAATGTCATATACAGAGCGAGTCATTAGATTTCCTGTTTATTGCGACTGAACGGTATTTGTTTTAACGGGTATTCGCTTTCAGTACAAGTAAAAACAGGTGAGCTCAGTTACTTAAAGCTGCAAATTGCCTCAATATTATGTGAAAAATCTATTATGCTAGGATGCGCGAATACGCATAGCTTAATAACAAGACCAGCGACTCATGGATGAAAGTATGACACAGCAACAAAAGGCAGTCTGGTGGGCCATGGCCTTACCACTGGCCGCAGTTTTGATTTGGTCTCTGAATATGACTGTCACCCGCTATGTGGCAGATTATATTTCTCCCATCAGTATCAGTTTCTACCGCTGGGCCTTGGCCTTACTGATTTTAACTCCATTCATGTTGCCCAAAGTCAAAGCAGCGTGGCCGGAGATCCGTCCATATCTCGGGCATTTTGCTGTTTTGAGTGCGCTGGGAATGGTGCTTTATCAGGGGCTGGCTTATAGCTCGGCACACTACACTACTGCCACCAACATGGGCCTGATCAATGCCTTTATTCCTATTTTTACCATTATCGTGGGTATTTTTGTTTTAAAGATTCGCCCGACACAGGCTGCAGTGCTGGGAAGTCTCTTGTCCTTTATTGGTTTGATGTATGTCATGGCACAAGGGCAGGGCCTGCAGTTTTTAACTGTCGGTGAAAGTTATATTGGCGATCTGTTGATGTTGATCGCAGTATTTTTCTATGCCTGTTATGGCGTGTTTCTGAAAAAATGGCAGATTCAGATTCCACTCTTAGTGAGCCTGTATATCCAGATTTTTATGGCCTTTCTCTATCATATTCCTTTGGTATTGATTTTAGGTCTGGATAGCATCAATCATGCTAATGCAGCCAGCATTATCTATGCCGGAATTTTTCCTTCTATTGCCGCACCCTTGTTCTGGATGATGGCTGTGCAACAACTTGGTCCCAATCGCAGCAGTATTTTTATGAATCTGATGCCTGTCTTTACCGCAGTAGTCGCATATTTGTGGCTGGGCGAAGCCTGGACCATGTATCACAGTATCGGCGGTGGCATCATTTTACTCGGAATCCTCTGGGCACAATATCCCGGAAGATCCGCTTAATCAGGAATTAAAAGAGCTGATTAAGAATTGTGTCTGATTAAATATTAAGCATTTAATCAATTTTTTTTAATTGAAATCCCCTTTTAAATGCTAATTTTCAAATGTTAAAACAAATAGAAAAATATCGTTTTATTTTAAAAAGAGAATAGAAAGAGCAAGATATTTTGAATATTGGTCAAAAAATGTTTTCTATTAATAGATAATATGTATTATTTGATTGTTTTATTGTACTTGTCGTTGTACTCAGTTTCTTTCATAATGCGCCCATCGAGAATGATCAAGCAAGAAAATCCTTGTTTTATCAGACTCCCAGAGATTTTCTGAACCCTCTGGATGTGATTTATGCACATCCTTTTTTATGCTCAGCCATCCCTATATGGCTGAGCTTTTTTTTGTCTTAAAACTTTAGTCGGGCTTGAGTGTCCCGACTAAATCAGACACGAATAACTACGCCAGTCACTGCATCAATGATCCGGCTTGGTTGCTGACTTAAACCGAGGTCACCATTTAGATAATTCAGGTTCTGGTCAAAATAGCGGATCGCATCCTGCAGTGAGCGGGCAGGTTCCATGCCGGCAGGGTTGGCACTGGTCGAAACGATAAAACCGCCAAAGGCCTGACACAGTGCCACACAGAGTGGGTGAGTGGTTACACGTACGGCTACTTTAGGATGATGACCTTTAATCCAGTCAGGAATATCTTTATTTGCAGGAAGTAGCCAGGTGGTCGCGCGATCAGCAGGTCTGTCATGGTTCCAGGATTCAATCACTTTTTCACGCATTTCTTCGCTTAAATCCTGCAGCAGATGTTCTACCTGTGAAAGATGAGCTGCCAGCAGAATCACACCTTTCTCAATCGGGCGTTGCTTCAATTCTAGAATCTGATGAAATGCCTGTTCATTATAGGGGTCGCAACCCAAGCCCCAAACAGCCTCTGTGGGATATGCCAAGACTTGTCCGTCTTTAAGCCATGCTGCTGCTTCGGCAACAGAGGTAGTGATCATGTGGATACCTTATATTAAACAACAAAGCGCTATTGTGAACTTTATTTGAGAATCCGACAACGTAGATACAGGCCGGCTTGCTGGGTACAAAAACCGAGTAACTCCAGCTCCATCAGTTGACTGGTCAGCGCAGAGACCTCTTGCTGTAACTGAAGGCTGAGCTGATCCAGGGTCTGTCCGACCCAATCAAGTTGATTATAAAGATGAATTAAATGCGGTGGAATGGTACTTGCTTGCTCAGGCGGACTGTCTTTTTTTAAATGATTTGCATTTGATTGCCACTGGGTGGCTAAGGCCAGATCCTCGATTACTTGCTGTGGATGCTCAATTAAAATCGCGCCTTCACGAATCAGTTTATGACAGCCCTGATGATGTTCACTGTAAATATGCCCCGGGATGGCGAATGTGGTCTTGCCTTGTTCCGCTGCCCATTGTGCGGTCAGCAATGAACCGCTTTTCAAGGCGGCTTCTGCCACAATCACCCCGAGGCTTAAGCCACTGACAATTCGGTTACGCCGTGGAAAATGCTGCTGTAAGGGGGGAGTAAATGGCAAAAACTCAGTAATGACCGTACCTCCATGTTCGATGATTTGCTGACGTAGTGTTTGATGGGCGGCAGGGTAGGTCTGTTCAATGCCTGTGCCCATCACTGCAATCGTTCGCCGATGTTGTAATGCGGCCTGATGTGCTGCTTCATCAATCCCTTGTGCCAGGCCACTATTAATATAAAAACCCTGTTCACTCAAATAAAAAGCAAAGTCATAAGCGACTTGCCGGCCGTGCAGACTTGGCTTGCGACTCCCCACAATCGCGATTTGCGGTTGCAGCAATTGATCTGCATACCCTTGCCCGAACAGGATTGGCGGCTTATGCGCATAATGGCTCAATTGCTGTGGATATTCGGCATCTGTATGTAAAAGCACAAAGTCACTGTGCAACTGGATCTGCTCAAGACTGCGCTGAAAATGGAGCTGCGACTCACTTGACTGGAAATCTTGCAGGCGCTGAATGTGGTTTTTATGAATGCCCAACTTACGCCAGGTTTCGGTTTGAGAACCATCAATTGCATGGGCGAGGTCTGCATAATGCTGACTGATTTTATAAAAGCTGCTGAGGGAGTGTTGCAGTAAATACCACAGCGTAATGGCATGGATTTGCGCTGTCGACAATGTATTCAACATGGTGAGACCTATTTCGGTGTCTTCTTATTATGGGTATGAGTTCAAACAAGAGGGATGATGCCGATCAATCCACATCATCCCGTTTAAAAGCTTAGTCTTCTAATAGTGGCGGCTGAATGTTGGCACCAACCTTGATTGGTAATTCACTTTCCAGCACATAAGCGTAGCTCAATTGATCGAAGGTTTTAAATACCATGACCTGACCAATACGCTCGCCCGGTAATTGCACCCGTTCTTTGGTTTTCGGATCAGTCACCACTTCACCTTTTTGATTCACGCTAAAGACATGACCCGTCTGAACCCCATGTGCCGTACCACGGTCAATGGTGACGACACTATGACGTGCTGCTGTACCAATCGACCCCAATACACGCACAATCTGACCACCGGCAGCAATATTTTCTGCATTGGTCGGATAGAACAGGGTCGGTAACATTGGATCGTATTCAGGCAAGACGCGATCACCACGACGTACTTCTGCATTGTAACTATCTGTCAGTTCAAGTGTGGTGACATCACCTTCGCCACGTACCGCAATACCAGATGCCACCTGTTGCAGCTCGAGTGCAGACGTATATTTCTTGCCATTTGCATCCGTAAATACATACGGTTCAGCTTCACGATACACCGCATAGCGTTGACCCACTACCAGGCCGTGACCACGTGCATAGACTTTCTGACCTTTGCCAGCCAGTACGCGCTGATCTGCAGTTCCGAGAATGTAGGGTGTGCCCTGAACTGAATCAGGTGCCAGAAGGGTGTAGCGTTCTAGCCACTGCTTTATGTGCTCAAGCGGAATCACGGGAATCGTATTATTTAAAGATTCAACACGAATCTGGGGCTGCAGAGAAGTACTGCCAAGATAGCGGCTGATAATACCTTCACAACCATCACCTTCGTCTTTACCAATAATCGGGCGGCCCTGGTAATCACACATCAACAGGCGGTCACCCGGGAAAATCCAGTGTGGATTTTTCACGTGCTTATTACTCGCCCAGATTTCCGGCCAACGGACCGGATTTTTCAGGAAGCGTTTCGAGATATCCCAAAGCGTATCGCCTTTTTTCACCACATAAACGTTCGGTGCATTGGCTTTTAATGCCGGTGGATTGACGTTGCGTGCAGGTGCTGCCTCGGCAGAATGAATGGTCCCCATACTGACGCCAACACAAACGGCAAGTGCCAGCATCTGATTTTTAAACCCCAAGGCACTAAAAAATGGCATGCCCTTCAAAACCTTTTTCATTATCATAATTCCTAAAATTATGTGCGTAGTTGCGTTATAATAACGATCTTACACACATTTTTTTGATGAAGCATTCCCTTCATTTGGTTTTTTGATCAATGGCATAATTGAGGACGCAGTATGGCCTTATTACCTATTTTAAGTTTCCCGGATCCCCGTCTTCGTACCATTGCACAACCTGTCGAAGAAGTGACTGATGAAATTCGTCAGCTCGCTGCGGATATGTTTGAAACCATGTATGAAGCATCAGGTATCGGACTTGCCGCGACTCAGGTGGATCGTCATATTCAGCTGATTGTTATGGATCTGTCTGAAAATAAAGATCAACCGATGGTGTTTATTAACCCCAAAATCACACCATTGACTGAAGAAACGCAGCCCTACGAAGAAGGCTGTCTATCAGTTCCTCAAATATACGATAAAGTTGATCGTCCGTCACGCGTAAAAATTGAGGCAATTAATCTGGAAGGTCAAGCATTTGAGCTCGATGCTGACGGACTTCTCGCTGTGTGTATCCAACATGAAATGGATCACTTAAATGGCAAATTATTTGTCGATTATTTATCGCCATTAAAACGTCAACGTGCACGTGAAAAAGTGGAAAAACTGGTACGCCAGCGTAATAAAGACAAGGTGGCAGTGAAGCGCTAGGATCATTTTAAAGTTTATTTAAATGGTCTAGCAAAGCCCAATTCTGATTGGGCTTTGCTATAATCAACATAAGCATATTTTAGGAATAGCCTGTGTTTTTACGCGCGGGGCTGCTATTTGCATTTGCAGCTGTGTTTCTACAGATTGCTGTATTTTTACAGCCTTTGTTACCGAAGCAATATCAGGTTGCTCCGGTCTGTGAAACCATCACGCGTGCGCTTTTTATCGCGACAGATGCTCATGCGCAGCATAGCGCTGGCGAGCATAGCCACCTTATCCAATCTGATCATCTTCAACATGATCATCATGATGCCAATCATCAGTGTCAGTACTGTAAGGTTCATGCCAATTTAGTTTTACCGCCTGATCTGGACATCAAACAGGTACTTGACCGGATTCATGTCCGTTTAATTGCTTATCAAAAAACTTTTAAGCATGTCTGGTTTGTCCTTCAGCAACTCTTCTTAATTCCTCAGGGGCGAGCGCCACCACTGCCTGCATAAATCTGCATTTTTCAGCTTGGGTTGGTATTGACTCAAGCCGTGCCTAATTTATGTATTTAGTGAGATAGAGAAATGGCTCAGCCTAAATTTTCTTTACAGCCACTTGCGGCTGCGATTTGTGTTGCTTGTTATTCTTCGGTGGTGATGGCCAATGATGCCATGCCGGTTCAGACTTTGGCCCCGATTGTGGTGACATCGGCAGCAGGTAATGATGCCAATGGGCTGATTGTCCGCGCTGATCCAAAACAGCCGATTCAACCGATTCCTGCCAGTGATGGTGCGGATTATTTGCAAAGTATTGTTGGCTTTAGTTCGGTCAATAGCGGTGCCGGCACCAATGGTGATGTGACGTTCCGTGGCATGTTTGGTTCACGAATTAAGATCCTAACCGATGGCACCGAAAACCTGGGCGCCTGTCCAAGTCGTATGGATTCGCCAACCTCTTATATTTCTCCGGAAAGCTATGACCGTATTTCGGTGATTAAAGGACCGCAAACGGTTCAGTATGCCAATACTGGCTCTGCGGCCACAGTGATTTTCGAACGTACACCGGAGCAGTTTGATCAAGATCAAAACTATCGCGGTCAGGCCAGTGTCTTGATGGGATCTTTCGGACGTCTTGATCATAATGTGGAAGTCGCAGCAGGCGATGAACAGAAATATATCCGACTCAATACCAATCGTTCGGTATCGAGTAGTTATCAAGATGGTGATGGAACTACTGTGCCTTCAGACTGGGAGCGCTGGAATGCGGATCTGGCATTGGGCTGGACTCCAGATACAGATACCTGGGTAGAGCTGACGGGTGGTAAGGCGGATGGTGAAGCAGTTTATGCCGGTCGTGATATGGATGGATCACAGTTTGCCCGTGAAAGTCTGGGTTTACGTGTTGAAAAGAAAAACCTGACTGATGTAATTCAGAAAGTTGAGGCACAGATCAACTATAACTATAACGACCACATCATGGATAATTTTAGCCTGCGTCCAGTGCCGATGAAGCATGATGAGCATACTCATAACATGCAGCCAGCACCCTCTGAAATGCAGGTTACACGCCGTACTTTAAATACCCGTATGGCGATAACGAGTGAATGGGATCAAAACCAATTGATTGCCGGGATGGATTCTCAGCGCAATACGCATGCTGGAGGAATGACATCCACAAGCATGAATATGCCGCTCACTCCAGATATGAAATTCCAGTCATATGGAGCTTTTGCTGAGCTAAGTCATGAACTAAGTGATAACAATAAATTGGTTACTGGTGTGCGGGTCGATCAAGTGGAGATTGATGCCTTAAAAACTGGACAAACCCGTCAGGAAACCTTGCCAAGCGGCTTCATTCGTTTTGAAAATACCCATCCAGAACATGATGATGGTAAAACCTATATCGGACTGGGGTATGTGGAGCGTGTGCCTGATTATTGGGAATTATTTAAGACCGATTATCATGGAATAACTGCAAATACATTTAAGCAACTGAAAACAGAAAAGACCTTACAACTCGATCTGGGTTATCAACATCATCATGGCGCGTTTAATTCTTGGGTATCAACTTATGCCGGTGTGATTCAGGATTTTATTCTGATGACTTATCCTAAGTCTGCAAACTCTGGGCATGGTCATCCTATGGGTAATGATATGGGAGAAATGCAGCCAGCAAAAATGAATAGTGCGGATTCAAGAAATATCGATGCAACCATTGCAGGCGCAGAAGCTGGAATTGGTTATCAGTTTACTGATGCAATTCAGACAGATATCAGTGCCATGTATGCTTGGGGCGAAAACACCACAGACAATACGCCGTTGCCACAAATTTCACCTTTAGAAGCCCGTGTTAACTTGCGCTATGTTCAAGACAAATATAATTTTGGATTGCTATGGCGTGTAGTGGATGGTCAAAACCGGATCAGTCTTAACGAAGGTAATATCGTTGGTTATGACAATAAGCAGAGCGCAGGCTTTGGTATTTTGTCTTTAAACGGTAGCTACCATGTTATGGATAGCGTGGATGTATCAGTCGGAGTCGATAATGTTCTAGACCGGACTTATACCGAGCACTTAAATAAAATGGGTACTTCCGGGACAGGTTTACCAACAACCGAGCAGTTTAATAATATGGGACGTAATTACTGGGCACGTGTCAGTATGAAATTCTAATTGTTCCTCAGTACTCCAAAAGCCATTGCTCAATAGCGATGGCTTTTTAATTTTTAGCGTTGCAATAAATTTTCCATATTTAAATCGGGCCTATGTATCTTGGAAGAAGACCCAATAAAACAAGTTTTGTGTATATAAACGCCAAGTTGCTGAAGAATCAAACAAGAATAGAATGTGAATTGAACGATATAAGTCATGTAATAAAGATTTTTATAATTTAAATTTAAATAAAACAATATCTTATTGTGTTTATGGATGGGTTTTGTTGGATGTGCTCAATAAAATTCAAAAATAATGAAAATAAATTAACTATATATAACAATTACTTATATTTTTATTGGTTTGAAAAATAAACACATGATAAAAAATCTTTGCAAGAAGTGTTGCAAGGGCTCTGAAATGCTGTAGAATGCACATCCATCGGCGGTGATGAAGATTAAAACTTCTGATAAAACAGTGACTTAGTTGAGTTTAATTGAGTTCGGTTTTAGAAAGAAAGTTTAAAAATAGTTTTCATTACTGGTTGACTTTCTAGAGATAGAGAGTAATATAGCCGACCTAGCTTGCTGGTGACGAATTAGCAAGAAGATCATTAAGAGATTATGA